>CAMDKN010000093.1 GCA_945901035.1 Gulosibacter massiliensis
GATGCCGCAGGAATGTGACAAAGTCGGAACCTCGCAGTGCACGACAGGTACCGGCGGAGCGAGCGGCACGTCGACGTCGGGAACGACGGGAACCACCGAAACGACGGGAACGACGGGAACGACAGGAACAATCGGAACAGGGACTGGCACCACGGGCGGCGGTTTCGGCGCGACGATGGGCACTGGGCCGACGAAATGCGATGTTGACACCGGTGTGTGCTCGAACGTCAAAGCGGTTCCCGTTGCCACCGCATCTATCGGTTGGAGTGCGACCAACTGGATTATCCTCAGTGTCATCGCGCTGTTGGTTATGGTCATCGTCATTCCACCGGTGATGGTCACCATCGCCGCACGAAAGAGGTCTACACGATGACTGCGAAGACCCCCCGTCGTCCATTCCTCACCGCGTTTCTCGCGATCAACGTGATGTTTGGCACCATTTTTGCCGGCATGGCCGCAGGGGCGGCACTTGGTCTAGAAGAACCTGTCGCCGAGCCAACTGCGGAGGCGACAATCGAAGCGGAAGCCCCAGAAACTGAGAGAGAAAGTCGATCCGTCGCACGTGCAGCAAGGTTAAACGCTGATGGCTCAACCACGATTGACTGGGACAACGGGCTGCGAGACGAATCGGACCCCAACTTCACGAGCTTTCAGAACTTGTCATTCACCGTTAGCAAGACGACGAACCTCACCTACGAGATTGTCAATGTCACGTGGGAGGGCGGATTGCCCACGTCGGAAAGCGAGTTTGCGTTTGATTACCTGCAGGTGATGCAGTGCTGGGATGACGGTTCCGGAACCGCCGACCCCCGTCGCTGCCAGTTTGGGATGGGCACCAACGGTGCTAGCCTCGTCGGCCAAAATGCGTCGACGCGCAATCTCTCCGAGGGAGAAGATTTGCTCCAGGAGTACGGCGGCGACTTTCAACTGCCGCCCGATGCTGGGAACCCGTTCCTTCGACAGTTCCAGGTTCCGTTTCAAACGCCATCCGGCGACAGCACCTTTGACGTGCGACAGTATTTTGATGCCTCGATAACGAACGAGCTCATTGCGGCGCGGATTGAACAGGATGGTACGGGCGCCGCCCCGTTTGAGATTCAGACCTCACTCGAGGCCCCACATCTGGGTTGTGGTGGGACGATCAGTGGTGGCGGAATTCGCGGCTGTTTCCTCGTTATTGTTCCCCGTGGTCAGTACTCGTTAGACGGGTCAGCATTTTATGACGGACCAACGCCCCGCGTCTCGGGTTCACCCCTATCGGCCACCGCGTGGTCGAATCGCGTCGAGTTCCCGCTTGAATTCCAGAGCGTCAAGAGCGGTTGCCCGATCGGCGCTGCGGAAGAACGAACCGTCGGGAACGAAATCGTTGCCGCCGCGTTCAATTCGTGGCAAGCGGCGATGTGCAAGAAAAAGACCGTTTTTGGGTTCTCCCAGATTGGTGATTCAGAGGCACGACGACAAATCATCAGTGATCTGGACGGATCGGCCCGGTTCGCAGTCATCTCGAACCCCTTGACCGCGGAAGAAGCTACGGAAAGCACGATCCTTTACGCTCCGTTGGTCCAGTCCGCAATTGTCGTTGCCTACAACATTGAGTACGACGTCCGGGGCGAGAGCGAGCTGCTCCCACTTAATGGGCGTCCGGTGACGGACCTCGTACTCAATCAGCGCTTGATGGCCAAGTTGTTGACGCAGTCTTACCAGAATGACGTCGCGGGGGGATCGTCTCAGGATTACCTTTCGACGAACCCGTCGAACATCGCTCAGGATCCGGAGTTTCTTGATCTCAACCCGGAATTCATGGAGTTTCAAAACAACGCCGGGCCGACCGGTATTTTGGAACCAATTGGCAACGCGGACGCATTCCGTCAACTCTGGGCGTGGATCGTGGCCGACGCCGACGCCGCCGCATTCCTGGATGGAACGGCGGATGACTGGGGCATGGTCGTCAACAAGTACTATCGCGACCTGAACATCCCGGACGATGCCGCCCTGGATTCACTGCCCAAGGCCGACCTGTCGACGTACCTTGCTCCTGGCGCCGGTCAGGCATACGGCACATTCGAGCTGCGTCCTTATGTATCGGACATGCACGACGCCGCAGTTCGAACGCGTCGAGCTGACCCCGGTACGAAAATCTTCTGGGACCAGACGCGAAACCCTTCGGCCTTCGTGAGTTCAGGTGCTCAAAATCCTGGCTCGCGATTCATCATGGGAATCACCGACATTACGACGGCGGAACGGCTCAAGTTGCCGATGGCAAGATTGGTCAACGGAGCGGACGCGGCGGTTGAGCCAACCGAAAACTCGATAACGACGGCGATTTCCAACTTCGGTGAGTCGGCAATTCCTGGAGTAACAACGTTCAATTCGTCGATTGACGTCGCTGGCGCCTATCCATTGGCCACCGTGGCTTATGCCGCGGTCAGCGTTTGTGACGCGACAATCGACCAACTGGAAAACTACAACACGCTCCTTTCATTCGCGAAGGGCGAGGGACAGTCCCTCGGCGCTGAACGGGGTGACCTGCCCGAGGGGTATGTGCCGCTGACGGCTTCTCAGAAAGAATCACTCGGCTCCATGATCCGTGCCATTAATTCCGAGATCACATCGCCGGTGTGTGCCGAACACGCGGTCAACACAACGATTGACTCCGGTTTGTTCCCTGAGGTACCAACCTCCGTCGCGCCGACAGACGTACTTACCGAGGCGACGCAGAACCAGCTAAGCGGTGACTATCCGGATGATCCGAATCCAGCACTCAAGTACAGCCTGCTCTCGGCGTTGTTCTTCGGTGCGCCGTTCATGGTTGGTGGGCGACTGCTGGTTAGAAACGCAAAAGCCATCAACGGTTAGCCCTCTGTTCACCCTGTGTTCAGGCGCAACTCCGATGATGAAGGAGCGGGTAAAGGCTCGTGTTGGTCGCAAACAGTGGTCAACTCCATTGAAAGGAAAGCAATGAAAATCACGTCGATTTCCAAAGCCGCCATCGCGCTTGGAATCAACGCTCTCGTACTCGGTGGATTGGTTGCTGGCCCCGCCAGTGCCGACCCTGCAGCGGGAGTGTATGCCGACCTCGTCGGAACTGGCTCGGACACCACACAAGACATCATGAACGGCCTTTCTGCCGCTCTCGGGGAGAACCCTGACACGGGCAATCTCTACCTCGCATCGTATGACGCGGCCCCCGGCGACATGGTTAGTGCAGACTGCAACACTGCTGACGACAAGATCACACCCCAAGAAGGGGGCACGACGTTTGTTCGACCGAACGGTTCGAGCAACGGTCGCGACACGTTGCGCGCAGCAATCGGACAGGCATCGAGCGCATCGATCAAGTCCTATGCGTGTGGTCTCTCAGGAGGCTCGGGCGTAACGCTTACCGCAGCCGTCCACAAGGGCGTCGTGCAATTCGCGCGTTCGTCCAGCGGCCCCGCCGCTGATGCCACCCGCACTAGCGGTGTTCTCGCATACGTCCCGTTCGCCAAAGACGCGATGACCGTCGCTGTTTCCCCCACGACCAAAATCCCGGCACTCACATTCGGGACCTCGTCCGTAAACACCTCGTTTGGTGGCGTTACGGGCAAGGTTGAGCCAACGCTTTACGCTCTCTACACGTGTAAGGCGACTCAGGTTATCGAACCGGCGTCCGGTGCGTCGTTCCTCGCGAACGCGAGCTACGTGGAGCAGGCCGGAGACGAGGCCACCCCGCTCAACGTGTACATCCCGCAGTCTGGTTCGGGCACGCGCGCGTTCTGGATTGCCAAGTTCGGTGTGACTGAGACCAACATCAGCGGTGGGGCAGCTAACGCGTCGTGCCTCGACGACACCATCGACGGTGGCACCAACGATGGCGTAGCAGTCCAGGAGCACAGCGGCTTGGCCGTCGGGTCCGACGATTACGCCGTGACCCCGCACTCCATCCCGACCTATGTGGCCCAGAACAACGGGGTCGAAGGAGTAACGTCGCGAATCAACGGTGCCGTTCTGCACCCCATCGGTGGAATCAACCCAACCAGCGGGTCGGGTACCAGCAAGGTGATGAACCCGACGTACCTCACGTCGTCGAAGACCAGCATGCTCGGGCGTCTGATGTACAACATTGTGCCTTCGCGTACATTGGATGACCCCAGCAGCATCGAAAACGCGGTCTTCGCCGGACGAACGTCACTTCTCTGTTCAGAGACGGCGACAATCAGCCAGTACGGCTACGGTCTGCTGACGGCCACCACGGGATCATCGTCGTGTGGCTTCACGGGCCTTCGCGCGTACGACGCGTCATCGACGACGTTCACCATCGACGTAGTCGATGCATCGACGCCGACGGCAAACGCCGTAACATATGCCGCTGAAGGCGACACCGTCGTTTTCCGTGTCAAGTTGCTGACCACAACCGGTGACGGTGGTGGTGTTGTACAGCTCAACGACGGTGCGGGCAACGTGTTTGCGGAGTTCGACCTCGAACCTGCTGCAATCACAGCGACCAACACCACGTGGCAGTACTTCGAGGTCACTCTCGACGAGAACCTTCCTGCTGGTGGTTACAACGTGGACGCCGTTTTCATCCCGGCACTTCCTGGCGCAGCGACCGCAACTACCGCCAACCTGATTGCGTTCTCAATGGATCAGCGTGAAATTGACGGTATGACCTTCGAGCTGTTCAACAGCACCTACAAGGTTGGCAAGAAGGGCAAGCTCGGAGTAGAGGTTGAAGCGGCGGGTATTTACCCGACCGGAACCGTAACCGTCAAGAACGGCAACAAGGTTCTGGGCTCGGCCACGCTCGCTGAGTACAACCCCGGAGGATCCGGTGGCAACATCGCCCAGCGCGAGCTGGCGAACGCCATTGCGAACTTGAAGAAGTTCACCAAGAGCGGACGAGTCACTCTGACGATCGAGTACTCGGGTGACACCACGTACCTCCCTTCTTCAACGACCCAGGTAATCACGGTCAAGAAATAGTATGACCCTGTGACAAATCGCAACACCTCGGTGGCCTCCGTCCTCGCTTCGGCGAGGGCGGGGGTTGCCACCCTTTTTAAGCGGGGGCGTCGCGAGATCAACGAGCGCGTTCTCGACGCCGCGGATCGTCTCGCGGCCCTGAAAGACGAACGACCGGCTCTCCTCGACCAAGTTGTCGCTCAGCCGTCCGCGAAGCAGTCGATGCTGCTGTCCGGAACCACACTCACACTTCTCGGCGTCATGCTGACTGGCTTTATCGCCGACGTCGCGCTCATCTCGCCCCTCCGTTACGCCCGCGAACAAATCGTGCAAATGGAGGAATTCCGCACCACTCTCGCGAACGGTTCGGCCCCGGTCGGACAGATGGACGCAAAGGGGAATCTTTACCCCATCGGCACGCCCGTCGCAATCATGAACATCCCGGCACTCAACATGACCGCTGTCGTCGACGAGGGAACCACCTCGCGCGTGATGTTGGCCGCGCCGGGGCACCGTCGTGACACGGTTCTACCCGGTCAACTCGGTGCCTCTGTCATTTACGGCCGCCAGTCGCTCTATGGCGGCCCGTTCGGTGGGCTTGATCAACTCCGTGCGGGAAACACGATTCGCGTGACGACGGGCCAAGGTAAGGCTCTGTACCGCATCAGCGGTGTTCGCAA
>CAMDKN010000094.1 GCA_945901035.1 Gulosibacter massiliensis
TGCAGGGTCAGGCCCGTGTTCTTCTTCGTCATCTCTTCGGCTTCGCGCAGTTCCGAAATGACGCTCGCCCACAGTTTCGGTGCGCGCCCCACCCACCGGACCCGAACTCCCCACGCGTTGAGTTGGTCGCGGCGGCGGCGAAGCACTTCGCGGTTGAACCCCATCAGGAACTTGACCTCGTCGGGGCTGCGTCGCCAGTTTTCGGTCGAAAACGCGTACACCGAGAGGTGTTTGACCCCGATTTCGATCGCCCCGGCAACAACATCGAGCAGTGCGGCCTCGCCGGCGCGGTGTCCTTCGACGCGCGGAAGACCGCGGGCGTTCGCCCAGCGACCGTTCCCGTCCATCACGACGGCGACGTGTTCGGGGACGAGTTCCCGCGGGACGCTCGGCGGGGTCAAACCCGTGTAATCCAGTGGCAGATAACCGTTCATCAGCCCATCCGATCGATGTGACCCAGCGAGCGAATCGACCGCTCGAGGTGGAACTGTGCGTACGCCGCGACGATACCACGTGCCTCGACGCGGGCCACTTCGGTTGTCGCGTCGGCGAACGTCCAATTCCCGACCAGCAGCGCACCGAGTAGTTCGACGGTTTCGGGTCTCAGGTGCGGTGTTCCGGGCGGTGCGACGGCGTCCGACACCACTCCCCCCGCCGAAATGACGAACGCGGTGTGCGGGCCGGTGTCCCCCGTCACCACACAGGCGTCGAGTTCCGGAGTCCAGCCGGCCATTGCGAGCGCCCGCAAAATGTACGAATCGAGGATCAGCGACGGGTCGTGCGCGTGTGATGCGAGAGCCTTGAGCCCGCCCACGAGGAGCGGGAAGTGCCCGTTCGTGTGTCCGTGGTCGGTCAACTTGTCCGCGGTTTCGACCATCGCCGAGGCGGTCGTGTACATCGGATAGTCCGCCACGATCACCGAGGTGAGCGATGCCACCGTTTCGACCTGTTGGACGGTGTCGAGGTTTCGACCTTCGTAAAACTGTACGTCGGCGACCATGAACGGTTCGAGCCGGGACCCGATGCGACTGCCCGTCTTGCGCACGCCCTTTGCAACCGCTCGAATCTTGCCGCGGGACTTTCCCAACATCGTGATGATTCGGTCGGCCTCGCCCAGTTTGTGCGTGCGAAGCACAACGACTTCGTCACGATAGCTAGGCATTTGTCCATTCTCGCGCCCGCGAACGTCGTGGTGCACGCGACACGAGTGAATGGACGCTATCGGTGGAAGAACATCCGGCGGATTCGACCCCATACGACGTCTGCCACGGCGTTGGCCCACCGCGTTGAGCGACGTCTGGACAACGAGGGAAATACGCCACGGAAGTGAGTCTGTCGGCGAACGAAAAAATCTGTTTCGACGTCGTGGGACGCCAGAGCGAGCAACTCCTCGAAAATCTCTGAGTTGAAATGATCTGAGCTACGCATTTCGGCTTTGCCATCGAACTTCGGAGAACCTAATGCGAGCTCAACCGCATCGCCGAGCATTGCAAAATCGCTGAAGAAGACGACTCTGTCCGCGCCGCCAAAGATCGCAACGACCTCGCGTGCGGTTGGCGTGTCGAACACAACCAATGGTTTGCCCGCCTGAAGAGCCTCGGCAATAGGCAACCCAAAGCCTTCATAAGCCGACGGGAAGACCACCACATCTGATTGCTGAAACAAATTGTGAATTACGCCTTCGGCAAGAGCTCCAGAGTGAATGAATGTCGCGTTTCCCACCCTCTTGTCCTCGCCACCCAACGAAATGACTTCGAATGCGGGTTGCCGAAGTGCGTCGACGGCGAGCTCCACCTGCTTGTGTTTGAAGCCGTTTCCAACGACAAACACCGCACATAAATCGGGTGAACGAAACGAATAGTCAACGGCAGCGGGGGGCGTTGTGGTGCTTGTCGCTTCATGTTTCGTATCGTCACTAGCAATACGTGAACGGTCTATTAGCCCTTGTGGAATCACTCGCTGATCGCGGATCGGAGCTCCGTCCCGGAAATGCATGAAGTCATTACGAGCGGATTCACTAATGAAGATTGTGAGGTCAGCCCATTCTGCGGCGGCATACACTGCGTGCTCTCGAGCGAAGTGAGCTGAGTTGAGTTCCCAGGTCCTCACAGCAATGATGTCCAAGTGAAGAACCGCAACTCGCGCACATCGAGACACCAATCGTTCCAGCGAATCCAAGGTCCAAATGGGTGACACCGCGAACCCCACATCGAACAGATCGTCAGAGGAGTCTTCGACATAGGCGATTCGAAAGCCGAAACGCGCCAATCGGTAATGAACCACCATCGCGCGGCTAGCCAAAAGCGTGACGTTACATTTCTTTTCGAGAAAACGTGAATGGGTGCTGACGAAATCAACGAAACTCAAAACGTTCGTCACGGTGCCGTTAATCATCGGGAACAGTGCAGTGCAATCAATAAGAATCGATGGCGTTACGTCAGCCCTGAGATAGTCGAGGAACTTGTCTATTGGGTCAATTCGCTTTGCGAAATAGTTAGAGAGTAATTCTGGGTAAAACGGGTAGCGTTTATTCAGCAATTTCGAATGCGTACGTGACAGCTTAGATTGTCGTTCAGAGCCAAAACTCTTGCTACCTCGGTGAAAAACAAACGCGTGATTCGCAAGAATCGACGACAGTCCGACTGAATTCACTCGTAAACAGAAGTCATTCTCTTCGTCATAGCCCGGGGAAAACATCGGATCAAATAGGCCGTGCACACGAATCACGTCACGACGAATCAACATACAAAAACCCGGACTGACGGGAGCGACGGAAAAACGCGGAAGCATCGCCCGGTGGTCGCGGAAAAATTGGAATGCTTCGTCATCGGTTCGGTCCCGACGAGAGTAGAACGGAATCGTCGCGATTGTCCCGTGATTCGTTCGAGGCGACACGCACGCGTGTTGACTCGAAAAATGCAGAACCGCCTGTAACTCAGCCAATGCGCCTTCCGTCAACTCTGCGTCGCTGTTGAGCAAGAGAACATCGTTCGACGTTTCGTCTAGTTCGAAAACCGCGCGATTGCATGTTTTAACGAATCCCAAGTTTTTGTCGTTCGCGAAATACTCAATGTTGGCTGAGGAACGGCGTGCCTCATCGACTACGTGGCGGATTTGGTCGGAATCTGGACCGCAATCATCGACAACAATGAGCTTGTTGTTGTTCAAGCTTCCGAAGCGGACAACAGAATCTACTGCCCTCATGACGAGCTCGGGATTTCCATATACGGGAATCACGATCGTGACGTTATTCATTCGTGTCCCATTCTCCACCGCTACAGTTACGAACCTACGCTAGCCAACTCCTCTAGACACTAAGGCGGGCTTTGTTCAGATGTTCGAGTGTAATTCAAACGACCTCACGAAATTGACGCTAGCAAACCACAACAGTTCGATGCGCAATTAGACGGTCGCACTACACGAGAGAATGGAGGCATGAACTCGTTGTTCGCGATTCCCGCATGGCTCGATTTGGTCGCGGTTGGAATCGGTGCTGCGCAAGGCGCGATGTTTTCGTCGCGCTACCGCGGTGCCGAGCTCGACCTCCTCGGGGTCGCCATCATCGGAATCGTCAGCGGATTCGGAGGGTCCATCGTGCGCGACATCTTCTTGTCTACCGAGATCGCCGCATTCAACTCGAACTGGTACCTCGTCACCGCGGTGCTCTGTGCGCTCGGGGGGATGCTCGTGTCGTCCCTGCTTCATCGCATCGAGATGGTCATCAACGTCCTTGATGCCCTGACCATCGGCATCTTCGGCGTCATCGGCACGACCAAGGCTTTGGCGTTCGGACTGCCCGTTGTCCCCGCGCTGTTCATCGGAGTCGCGGCGGCGGTCGGCGGGTCGATACTCCGTGACATGCTGCTTGCGCTCCCGATGCAAATGATGCAGGTCGGGTCTCTCTACGCCGTGGCGGCCGGACTCGGCGGAGCTTCAGTGATCATCCTGCTGTCCGTAGGCCAGTCGGTAACGGTGGCAGGAATTGTTGGGGTCGCCGTGACGACGACCATCCGGATGCTCTCGGTCACCCTCGGATGGAAACTCCCGGCGCAACGAGGTGTCCCCACCGTGACGTCCGTGATTCGGACGATTCGCAAGAAGCGCTAGCGACTCGTCTCAGTTCGCGAAATAGGAGTCCCAAAAGTCGTTGACCGCCTGGGTGAGTGTGGCGTTGGGTTGACCGTAGGTCAGAGTGGTGGTGGACCCCAGATCAACATCATCGACCGACGTGAACAAATTGTTGGTCACGGTGTAGACGAGGTTTCGAACGCTACCGTCTTCCATCACCTGGGCGGTGATGTATGTGCCGTTCGTGGCGTCGAACGAGATGTCGATTGGCCAGTCCGGTGAATACTCAGGGATCACCCGGTCCGATCCGTTCTCGTCCAGGGTCGCGAAAAGGAAATCCGCTTCACACGCAAAGAATTCGTTGTACTCCACCATCTCCGCGACTCCGTTCGGTGCGATGGTGGCCAACGAGTTCTCGCCCGCTTGAGCAAAGGTGAGTCGCACCTTAAGTTTGCCGACGTCGGGTCCGGCAACGTCCTCCTCCACCAGGCCCGTATACGCCTCTTGGCAACTGTTGTCGGCTACCAGAGCGAATGCGTCCCACGCGTCTTCGGGAGTCATCGTCATCGTGGACTGGGTTGGTGTCGGTGCTGGAACTGGTACCTGGTTGGGTTGTTGGTTGACGATGGGCTGGGCACACGCCGACAGTGCGAGCGTGACGAACAGCGTCAGGCCAACGGACAGTGATGATCGGTGCGACATCGAAACTCCTTAGCAATCGACAAAATGACGACTTCGAGTTTAGTTTCGCTCGCGCTATTTTGCCACCGTCGTCGACCCGGTCGACGCGTGGGCGGCCGCGATCGCGCGCTTGCCGGCGGGCAACACGACAGCAACGGTGACAATCGCCGTCGTCAGGATTCCCGAGACAATCAGTAGCGTTTCGACCGGCAGCACATCGGCGAGAGGGCCCAGAATTGCCAGCCCAATGGGCATCGCAACCGCCATGATGATTCCCAGAAACCCGAAAACTCGGCCCTGTCGCTCGGGTTCGACGGTTTCCTGCAGCAGGGTCATCGCCGACGTCGAGAACGCCGGAACGGCAAGCCCCATCAGCAAAATGACGATGTAGAACAGAACCAGGTTGGTGGTGAAACCGAGCCCCACGTTCAAAAACCCGAAGAAGATTGATGTTCCGACGATCATTTCGAGTCGGTCCACCTTTGACGCGAAAACTGCAATCAGTGCACCGCCCGCGACCATCCCCAGTCCGAACGCCAATTCGAAAATCGTGAGCAGCCAGACATCTGCGTCGAAACTTCTGACCAACATCAGCGGGAAGAGGTTTGACGGGGCGACCAGGAACAAAAATACGATCGAGTAGATGGTGATAATCCAGCGCACCAGGCTGTTGCCAAAGATGTAGCTGAAGCCGTCAACGAGGTCAGCGAAATACGACGGCTTTTCTTTGGT
>CAMDKN010000095.1 GCA_945901035.1 Gulosibacter massiliensis
GAAGTGTTTCGCCATCACAACTCCGAGATGCTCGGAGTACTGGTCTTCGCCCTAAGCAACCTGGTGTCCGCCGTTTGCCGCGGCTAGCGCATCGAGCACCTCGGGATGCACCCCGGCATAGTTGTCGGATGCGAATCCACGCCAGGTGGTGTCGTGTAGTTTCTCCATTGTCTAACCCTCGGCGCGAATGCCGACGGTCGACTCAATCACGGGCAACATTTTGCGGTTAAGTGCCTCGAAGAACATGGAATGCGGGAATTCGTCGTCCAGAAGCTGGTCGGTCAATTCCCCTGGAGTACCAGTGACCGGAAGTGCGTCAGCACCCTTCGCCCACACCGAGGCGGCGTGCGGCGTGAGAGTGTTCGCGACCAATTCGTAGGCGGCGAGCCAGTGCGAAATCTTGGGACGATCAATCGAGCGCCAGTACAGATCGTCGATCGCGTCGCCGAGCGCGACGACGACATCCGGTACGTCCGCCCAGTCAATCGTGAGCTTGTTGTTGGTCCAGTGCAGAACGCGGTGCTGGTGCATCCAGGCGAAGAGCAACTGTCCGGCGAGGGCGTCATAGTTGCGCACGCGCGAACCCGTCATCGTGAAACGGAAGATGCGGTCGAAGATGACGGCGTACTGCACGAGCTTCGCGCGCCGACGAATCTCGGGGCTAGCGGTGCTGTCCCGGTCAATCTTCACGCTCTCGCGAAATGCGGTGAGGTCACAGCGCAGTTCCTCGAGCCCGTACAAGAAATACGGCATGCGCTGTTTGATCATGAAGGGATCAAAGGGCAGGTCGCCGCGCATGTGGGTGCGATCGTGAATGAGGTCCCACATGATGAAGACCTCTTCGGCCAGGGTCTGGTCGGTGAGGAGTTCTTCGGCATCCGCGGGCAGGTCGAGGCCCGTGATTTCGACGGCGGCCCGTGTCACCTTGCGAAAGCGCGCAGCCTCGCGATCTTGAAAGAGGGCGCCCCAGGTGAAAGTGGGAACCGAGCTCATCGCGACGGATTCGGGAAAGAGCACCGCCGAGTTGGTGTCGTAACCGGCGGTGAAATCGAGAAAACGAAGAGGCACGAGCATCTTGTTGGATTGCTCGCCGGCCTCGAGCTCGGCGATGAATTCAGGCCAGAGAACTTCGACCAGCACGGCCTCAACGAGACGACTGGTGCTGCCGTTCTGGGTGTACATCGGGAAGATCACGAGGTGACGGATGCCGTCGACACGGTGTGAAGCCGGCGCAAACTCGAGGATCGACGCGAGGAAATCGGGTTCACCGAAACCGCCGTCAACCCAGCGACCGAAGTCGGCAACCGCTGCCGCCAAATAGCCGGCGTCGTGCGGGAAGTGCGGGGCGAGTTGTTCGATGGAGGAACAAATCGATGCGACGAGCGCGGCGGCTTCGACGTGAGCTGACTTCTTCGAGGCGGATTTGCTCGCACCGGCATCTCCTGTGCCGGCGGGAATTGATCCGTTCTTAATCTGAAGGACCTGAATCGAGGCAATCGCAGCCTTGAGGGCAATCCACGCGGGCTCGGCGACGAGGTCCACGCGGGGAGCGTCGATGGTCGAGAGGGTGCGGTTATCAGCGGTCATAAGAATATCGTAGTCGCGATTCCGGTCCGATTGGCGCACTCTATTGCGCTAAACCTGCGTTTTTTCGGGGCAAACAGCGCGCTTTTTTCGCGGAAACGCAGAAAAATGCCCCTTTACCCCCGAGCCGCTTGGAGTAATCACCAAACCACGTATCCCGAGTCGAGTTAATCGTGACCCTGGTCGAATTCGAGAACCGCCATCGCGGCGTTGTGGCCACCGATTCCGCTGACGGCTCCGCCCCGCCTCGCGGTGGAGCCGCAGAAGAAGATTCGTGGCTCGGGGGTGTCGACGCCCCAGCGCTCAGCGGGCGTGGAGAGCGGCGAGTTATCGAGGACAAATGGCCAACTGAGCGGCGCATGGAAAATGTTTCCGCCGGGCAACCCGAGGGCACGCTCAAGATCGAGGGTGGTTTTGGTTTCGATACAGGGTTTGCCGTTCGCGTCCACCAACAGCAGATCGCGGATGTCCTCGGACAGCACCGAATTGATCGAGTCGATGACGGCGTCTTGTAGCTTCTGACGCATCACGGTGTTGTCGTTGTCCCGCAACAACGAATGCGGTGTTTGGAGGGCGAAGACGGTGAGAGTCTGTGCGCCCGACTTGCGCAGACCATCGCCGAGGATGCTCGGGTCGGTGATCGAATGGCAATAAATCTCGCAGGGCAGCGGGTTGGGAATCTCGCCCCGCGATGCCTGTTCGAAGGCCGTTTCCAATTGTTTGAAACCCTCGTTGATATGTAGGGTCCCCCCGAACGCGGCGACGGGATCGGTGCCGGGCTTCAGTTTCGGCAACCGTTGAAGCATCATGTTGACTTTGACCTGAGCACCTTCGATGGTGTGAGCCGAGGACCGACCGCGGAGTGATTCCAGAACTGGTCGGGCAACGTTGGCCAACACGAATCGCGCCGACACCGTGTGGGCGTCCCCGCCTTGGCGGTAGGTAACGTTTCGAGCGGGACTGTCGGTTGTTGTGTCGCTGCCTAAATCGCCGATGGACAGCACCTCGCAACCTGACCTCAGTTCGGCACCGAACTCGCGCGCGCGCGCCGCCATCGAACTCGTCACCGCCCCCATCCCTCCAACGGGGATGTTCCACTCGCCGGTCTGGTTTCCAATCACGTGATACAGAAAACACTTGTTGGCGTCGAGTTCGGCATCGCGGTTCGAGGCGAACGTCCCGATGAGGGCGTCCGTCATCACTGTTCCCTGCACCAGATCCGATTCAAACGCGTCGGCAATCGTTTCCCCAATGGGCCGGGCAAAGAACTCGTTCCACAATTCGGGACCGAGCAAATCCCGGACTTCCGATTCTGTTTTCAACGGTTCCAGAACCGTCGGGAACAGTCGTTGCGCGATCGTTTCCGTTTTCGCATAGAACTTGTTCCACGCTTCGAAGTCGCTTCCTGCTCCGACCGAATCGAACGACCGTTCCGTCGCCTCGGCATCGATTTTGTCGATCAGCAGCCCCGCCGTGCCGTCCGGTGCGGGGGAGAACGAGCCGTAACGCCGTGGAGCCGTCGTGACGTCGAGACCAAGGTCGTCGATGATGCGTTTCGGCAGAAGGCTTACGAGGTAGGAGTATCGCGAGAGTTTGGCATCGACACCGTCGAATGCCTTTGCCGAAATCGCAGCCCCACCGAGCACGTCATGCTGCTCGAGAACGACGACTGATTTTCCCGCTTGTGCCAAGTACGCCGCCGCAACGAGACCATTGTGCCCACCGCCGATGATGGCGACGTCGACGTCGTGACTCTGCATGCGCTCAGTCTAGGACGCAGGAGCGGGGAGTCATTTCTGAATAAACCCGGAAAATTTCTGGGTGTCGGAAAGTACGTAGGGCACCCTGTTCACCGTGACACAGAAGTCCAAAAACGCGTAACTCCAATTGATGTCGTCACTGAACAAAATCCCCCCGTTGGGCAATTTATCCCAAACAGTCGAGTATTCGAATAACTGCTGATCGTAGGAGTGGTCTGAATCATGGTAAAAAAAGTCAATCTTGTCCAGTCTTTCGACTAAATCGGAGAAATCACTTTGTGCACCAATCTTGACAAACTCGAACCTGGGGTTGGCCATCAAATCCGCTGTCGCAACTCGATCATCAATGTCGCAGGAAATCAACCTTCCGCTTCCGCGATTGTGGGACAGGGCGGCAAGAATTCGTCGAGTTGATGCGCCGTTCGCGACACCAGTTTCTAACACGACTTCTGGTCGCATGTGAAGGACCAACTTCTCGAGCAACTCCAGAGTTTTCGGGTTTGTGTCGTAGAAATCGGGGTAGAGCCCCTGACGTGTGCTGGGTTGAGGTTCCTGGCGTCCCTCGCGAAAGTTGTTGAACAGCCCCTTGGCATCACTGTCAAAAATTGCCCCTGTCAAAAACAGGTGATGGATTTGAAGGGGACCGTCCCGCCGGGACGCAATCTGTTCCTTTGGGGCGCTTACTTGGCCGATTCGGATCCGGGCTAGGAGACTTTTTATCGGGCTCATACTGGCGAGGCTAGAACAAAAGCCGATGGTTACCAAGTGCATCGTCGAGATCCAGCGTCGTCATCTCGCGCATGGCGACACACCACGGGCGACTTTCCGGCGCGCGGTAATCTTGCAGAATGAATGCTTCAGTTGGACGGCGGACCGCGATTGGCGGCGCTGTCGGACTGCTGGCCCTCGCAGGGGCTTTGACTCTTCGTTTGTTGTCGCCGGCCGACACGAACGCCGGACTGCCCGACGCGGCACGCGACTTTTTTACTCTGTCCATCAGCGTCTTCCTCGAATCACTGCCGTTCATCTTTCTCGGTGTCCTTCTATCGGTTCTGGTGCAAATCTGGCTACCCGCCACATTTTTCGACCGCTTACTCCCTCGACGGCCTGTCTTTCGCCGCGCGGTGATGTCGCTGTTCGGTGTCTTGTTGCCGGTGTGTGAGTGCGGGAACGTACCGCTCGCGCGAGGGTTGATGATGCGCGGTTTCACGGTGTCCGAATCGATGACCTTTCTTTTGGCCGCGCCGATTTTGAACCCGGTAACAATCATCACCACCTATCAGGCGTTTGGTTGGGACCACGGAATTCTCGCCGGACGAATCATCGGTGGATTCGTTATCGCCAACCTGGTCGGCTGGCTTTTTAGCAAGCATCCTCGGCAATCGGATTTGCTCACGCCCCGTTTCGAAGCCCACTGCCAGTCGCACCACAGTGATTCAGAGTCAGCGAGCAAATTGCGTCGCAGCGTGACCGGTTTCGCTGAGGAAACCAGCGCGATGCTGCCCGCACTCGTCCTCGGTTCGGCGGTTGCCGGCGCGATTCAGGTGGGGGTCTCGCGGGACATCCTGATCGCGCTCGGATCCAACCCCATCTGGTCGGTGCTCGCACTGATGGGCCTCGCGTTCGTCATCGCAATCTGCTCGAACGTCGATGCCTTCTTTATCCTGTCGTTTGGGTCGACGTTCATGCCGGGCAGCATCGTCGCTTTCCTTACGTTTGGCGCAATGGTCGATTTGAAGATGCTCGTTCTGCTTCGAACGACGTTTACCACCGCGACGCTCATCCGACTCACCACGATTGTCGGATTGTGCTGTTTGATTCTCGGGTTTGGGGTGAACCTCATTGCCTAGACGATTTCTCTCTCACTGGCGCGGCATCCTGCTGAGCCTGATTGGCATCGTTGCCATCCTGTGGCTCGCCGTGACCGACCAACTCGGCCTGTACATTCATCCGCGGTACTTCGTCT
>CAMDKN010000096.1 GCA_945901035.1 Gulosibacter massiliensis
ATGACCAACTGCATCGATGCGGGGCTACAACACGACGGCATATTGCCCGGAAATCTGAACGTTCAGCGACGCGCAGCGGGGCTCGCCCGGCACCTACTCGCGAACGAGACGGCGGAGGCGCCGACCGAATTCGCCAACGAGTGGTTGCAGGCATTCGCCATCGCCGTGAACGAAGAAAACGCGGCGGGAATGCGCGTCGTCACCGCACCCACCAACGGCGCGGCGGGCATCATCCCGGCAGTGGGGTACTTCGCCGAGCGGTTCAAGAAGATCGACCGCTCGGCAATCGAACGCGACTTCCTGTTGACGGCCGGGGCGATCGGCACGCTGTACAAAAAGAACGCCAGTATCTCGGGCGCGGAAGCGGGTTGCCAGGGCGAAGTCGGCTCAGCGTGCTCGATGGCGGCGGCCGGGCTTGCGGCCGTGCTCGGGGGAACCCCCCGCCAAATCGAGAACGCGGCCGAGATCGCGATGGAACACAACCTGGGGCTCACCTGCGACCCGGTGGGCGGGCTCGTGCAGATGCCCTGCATCGAACGCAACGCGATTGCGGCGGGAACTGCTGTCGCGGCCGTCCGCCTCGCACTGGCCGGCGACGGGTCCCACAAGATTTCGCTCGACACTGTCATCGAGACGATGCGACAGACTGGCATGGACATGTCGCACAAGTACAAAGAAACGTCGATGGGCGGTCTCGCCGTCAACGTGGTCGAGTGCTGACCTAGAAGGCGAAGGCGTAGCCGAGCAAGACCGCGTAGGCGAGGCTCAACCACACCGTCAGTTTCAGAACCAGAACGTATTCGCGCGCGGTCGTCGCCGTCCAGGTGATGAGCAGCGCGGGCACGGCGATAAACAGAGCAAAGTACGTCCAACCCGCCGAGATCAGGATCAGGGTGAAATAGACGAGAATTCCAAACGGGGCGACCACGAGGAGCGTGTAGAACGCTCGGCCGAGCCAGCGCGGCATCCGGGTTGCGAGAGTCCGTTTGCCCGCGGCGATGTCGGTGGCACGGTCCCGCATGTTGGTGATGTGCAGCACCGCCATGGCGAACAGTCCCATGGCGACGCCGGTGAGGATACTGTCGATCCAGACCGCTTGGACTAACAGGAATGCGGTTCCCGTGGTCGCAACGACTCCGAAAAAGAGGAAGACCATGATTTCGCCCAAACCTGCGTAACCGTAGGGCTTCTTCCCGCCGGTATAGAACCAGCCCGCGGCAATGGCCGCGGCGCCGACGGCGGGCAGCCACCAGATCTGGGTGAGAACGGTGATACCGACTCCCGCGAGCGCGGCGACGCCGAAAAAGACGAACGCGACCAGTCGCACCCGTTTTGCCGGAGCGGCACCCGAGCCGGTGAGTCGCGCCGGGCCGACCCGGTGTGCGTCCGTTCCACGGACACCGTCCGAATAATCGTTCGCGAAGTTCACTCCGATCTGGAGTGTCAGTGCGACGACAAAGCAGAGAGCCACGACCGTGAGGGGTAGGGCGTCCCACGGATTGAGGTCATCGATGAGGAACTGCAGGTAGGCGACGGCCCAACCGAGAAGCACCGGCGCGAATCCCAAGCCCAGCGTCGCGGGGCGAGCGGCGCGAATCCAGTCGCCCATTCGCGCGGGTCGAACCGGTGCGGGTGCGGCGGCGCCACGGGCGAGAACGGGACGAGCCCCCGGTCGACCGCTACGGTTGCCGGAAGATTTCTTTTTCGGGGTTTTTCTGGAAGCCATGGGGCAATTCTACGTTTGTGGGGGTTCGACGAGAGCGCGAACGGCCCGTCGATCGATTTTGCCCGACTCCAACCGGGGAAGTGTGTCGACGGTGACGAATCGGTAGGGGCGCGACTCTTTGGACAGAGTCGTTTCAATCAGCAAACGGATGGCGTCGCGATCGAGTTCGGCGGTCGACACCACCGCCGGGACCTGGCCCCAGGTCTCGTCCGGAAACCACGTTGCGATGGCATCGAGCCCCGCGTCGGCGAGAACCCGGTCGATATCAGCAAGCGACACCTTGATTCCGCCGGTGATGATGATGTCGTCGGCACGGCCGTGCACGGCGAGAACCCCGTCGGTCACCGCACCGAGGTCCGTCGTCCGCCACCATCGAACACCCCCATCGTCGACGGCGAAACTCGACTCGGTCAGGTCCGGGTCGCCGACGTATTCGTCGGCCAGGGTCGAGGACGAGATGTCGATGCTGTTGTCGGGAGCGATTCGAATCATCGCGTCCCCGATGGGACGTCCGTCGTATACGACTCCGCCCGCGGTTTCAGCGGACCCGTAGGTTCGCGTGACCTGCAGCCCGAGGCCCGTGGCGCGCTCGATGAGCCCCGCGGGGGTCGCCTGTCCGCCCACCAGGATTCGATCGAGGCGACGCAGAGCGTCACGAGCGACCGTGTCCCCCTCGGCGAAATCGACGAGCCGGACGAGTTGTGCGGGGACGAGCGCAGTGAACCACACGCCCTCGGGGAGTTCGCCGATCGTCCGGGCAAACACGCGCGGGTCGAACGGTTCCCGTCGAGCATCGACGAGAGGCGTGTCGTCCACCAGTGTCCGAGCGACGACCATGATTCCCGCGATGTACGTCAGGGGCAGAGCGAGAATCCACCCGCCGCGACCGATCGCCCCGGTTGTTGCTCGTGCCGAGGCGACGAGAGCGCCACCGGACAGTCGCACGCGTTTCGGCCGGGAGGTCGACCCGCTCGTGTCCACCGTGATCCCGGAATCAAGGGCCTCGCGAATCGGATTGACGTCGTCTGCGGGGACGGTTACGACGGACATCGCCCTAGATCTGCCACGGGAACGCACCCCAGTCGGGGTCGCGCTTGTCGAGAAACGCGTCGCGACCCTCGACGGCCTCGTCAGTGCCGTAGGCGAGTCGTGTTGCTTCGCCGGCGAACACCTGCTGGCCGACGAGTCCGTCATCCACTGCGTTGAACGCGAACTTGAGCATCCGAATCGCGGTCGGGCTTTGCGCGAGAATTTTGCGCGCCCAGGCGATGCCCGTGACTTCGAGTTCCGCGTGTGGGACGACCGCGTTGACCGCTCCCATCTGGTGCGCGCGTTCGGCGTCGTATTCATCGGCGAGGAAGAACACCTCGCGGGCGAATTTCTGTCCGACCTGGCGGGCAAAATAGGCGCTGCCATAGCCCGCGTCAAAGGATCCGACGGTTGCATCCGTCTGTTTGAAGCGGGCGTGTTCGCGGCTGGCGATGGATAAGTCGCTGACGACGTGGAGCGAATGCCCGCCCCCGGCCGCCCATCCCGGAATCAGGGCGATGACGACTTTGGGCATGAACCGAATCAATCGCTGAACCTCGAGGATGTGCAGACGTCCGCCGCGTGCCGCGTCGATCGTGTCGGCGGTCTCTCCGTCGGCGTACTTGTAACCGTCGACTCCGCGCACCCGTTGATCCCCGCCCGAACAGAACGCCCAGCCGCCGTCCTTGGCGCTGGGACCGTTTCCGGTCAACAAAACGACGCCGAGCCGCGGATTGAGCCGCGAGTCGTCGAGCGTACGATACAACTCGTCCACGGTGTGGGGGCGGAACGCGTTGCGCACCTCGGGGCGGTTGAACGCGATGCGCGCGATACCGCCGTCGGGCGACACGTGATAGGTCACGTCGGTCAGCCCCTCGAATCCGGGCGCAACGTTCCACTGGTCGGCGGCAAACAGGTCACTGACGGGATTTGTCATGCCTTCAGGCTATAACTTCCTCGATATGTTGGAGTCATGAGGCTTCCCACGGTCGACGAACTGTTGGCGAACGTTCGCGTCATCGCCCTGCCGATGCGCACGAAATTTCGCGGGTTGACCGTTCGCGAGACGATGCTCATCGCCGGTTCGACCGACTCTTCCTGGGGCGAGTTCGCGGCGTTCACGGAATACGACGACGCGGAATCCGCACCGTGGCTTGCCTGCGCGATCGAACAGGCCTGGAATCTCGGCCCAACCGAACACGAACGACCGATTTTTCGCGAAATCGTCCGCACCAACGCGACGCTGCCCGCGGTCGAGGCGGCACAGGTTCCCGCAATCCTCGAGCGTTTCGGGGACTTTCGAACCGTGAAAATCAAAGTGGCCGAGCCGGGACAAACGCTCGAGGACGATGTCGCGCGCGTCGCCGCCGCTCGTGATTTTGTGGGCGATGCGGGCCGAGTGCGCATCGATGCGAATGGCGGGTGGACGGTGGATGAAGCCGAGCATGCAATCCGCGCGCTCGAGACGTTCGACCTCGAATACGTCGAGCAGCCGTGTGCCACCGTGGCCGAACTCGCCGATCTGCGCGGACGGGTGCACCGCATGGGGATTCTCATCGCCGCCGACGAAAGCGTGCGAAAAGCGGCCGACCCGCTCGCGGTCGCCCGTGCCGGAGCCGCCGACATTCTCGTCGTCAAGGTCGCACCACTGGGTGGGGTTCGACGCGCGTTGGAACTCCTCGACGAAGCCGGGCTTCCTGTGGTCGTGTCGAGCGCATTGGAGTCGTCAATCGGGCTGGAGGCGTCGTTTGACCTTGCTCGGCGAATCGAACATCTCGACTACGACTGCGGTTTGGCAACAAACGTCCTCTTCGAGAGGGACGTCCTCCCCGCGGTGACCAACTTCGGCTCGTTCGGAGCTACACCCGGCATCGTGGACGAGAACGCGGCCGCGGAATTGCGCGTCAGTCCCGAACGCGAACAGTGGTGGCGCGAACGTGCCGCTCGGTGCCTCGAGTTACTTTAGAGCCCCGAATAGGCGTGAAGGCCTTTGAAGAAAATGTTGACAATTGAATAGTTGAAGACAACCGCGCCGAAGCCGATGAGGCTCAAGATGGCCGCGGGGCGTCCGCGCCAACCGCGAGTCGCTCGGGCGTGGATGTATCCGGCGAACAGGGTCCAGATGATGAACGTCCAGACCTCTTTGGTGTCCCAGCCCCAATAACGGCCCCACGCGCGTTGCGCCCAAATTGCGCCGGCGACAAGGGTGAAGGTCCAGAAGACGAAACCGATGACGAGAATTCGGTAGGCGAGGGCCTCGAGTTCGGCCGCCGTCGGGAACGCGGACAGGAAACGCCACGAACGCCCCTGCAGTTTTCCTTCTTCACGGGATTCTTGGAACAGTTGCGCCACCGACAGCGCGGCTCCGGTCGCGAAAAACCCGGTCGATAGAACAGCGACACAGACGTGGATGATGAGCCAATAGCCCTGCAGAGCGGGGGGCAAGGGAATGACGGTGACGTAGAAGTTGACCGTGACAATCCCCAACGCGAGGAGCGCGAAACCCGAGATGAACGCACCGACG
>CAMDKN010000097.1 GCA_945901035.1 Gulosibacter massiliensis
CGAACCGCGATACGACCTCGATGACCTCGCGGAACGTGCGGGTGGTCAGTGGATCGTTCTGACGGGGTGTCGGCGTGGGCCGGTTCGAACACACCTGCCCGAGGGGTCGCTGCCAACGCCGGCCGATGTGTGCCGAGCGGGTGTGGCGCTCGACGACCTGGTCGAACGATTCGGACGTGATTGCGTCGTCATCGAACTGTGGCATCGCGGGGTGCCGCTCGACGACATCCACAACGACGTTCTTGCGAAACTCGCGCGGGAACGGGGGCTATCCGTCGTCGCCACGGGGAACGTGCACTACGCACTCCCGTCGGAATTCGAACTGTTCACCGCGTTCGCGGCGCTCGGCAGTCGCCGGTCGCTCGACGATCATGACGGGTATCTGCCGGCGGGTCCCGCGAATCGGCTGCGGTCCCCCGCCGAAATGGATCGACTGTTCGCGCGTTTTCCCGGCGCGGTCGCCGAGAGCGTGCGCATCGCGCGCGAATGCGCATTCGAACTCAAACGAGCAACACCGAACCTGCCGAAGTTCGACCTGCCCGACGGTCAGACCGTCATGGGACGCCTGCGGGAACTGGTCTGGGAGGCGGTCCCCCGCCTCTACCCGAACGCGGGGCCCGAGGTGATTGAGCGCATCGAACGGGAACTCACCGTCATCGACGAACTCGACTTCCCCGGATACTTCCTCATCGTGCACGACATCGTTCAGTTCGCCCGTTCGCGCCGAATTCTGTGCCAGGGGCGGGGCAGCGCCGCGAACTCGGCCGTCTGTTACGCGCTGGACATCACCGCGGTCGATTCGATCGCTTACGGGCTGCCGTTCGAACGATTCCTGTCGGCGCTGCGCGACGAACCGCCCGACATCGACGTCGACTTTGACACCGACCGCCGCGAAGAAGTCATCCAGTACGTGTTCGAGAAATACGGTCGGCGAAACGCGGCCCAGGTCGCCAACGTCATCACGTATCGACCCAAGAACGCTATTCGCGACATCGCCCGTGCGTTCGGGCACGGGGTCGACGACCAGAACGCGTGGTCGAGGCTCGTCGAACGCTGGCGCCGGCTCGACCCGTCGGAAACCGCCGAAATCCCCGAGCACATCGTTCGGCTCGCGAACGAAACCCTGACACTCCCCCGCCACCTCGGGATTCATTCGGGCGGGATGGTGTTGACCGAACAACCCGTCGGCGAAGTCGTCCCCATCGAACACGCGCGCATGCCGGGCCGAACGGTGTTGCAGTGGGACAAAGACGACTGCGCCTACATGGGGCTCGTCAAGTTCGACCTGCTGGGACTCGGGATGTTGGGGGCGATCAACCAGGTCTTCGTCGAAATCGAGAAACGATTCGGCGAGGTGTTTGACCTCGGAACCGTTCCGCGCGAAGAACCAGCGGTATACGACGCGATGTGCCGCGCCGACGTCATCGGGGTGTTCCAAATCGAATCGCGGGCACAGATGGGGCTGTTGCCGCGGTTGCGACCGAGGCGTTTTTACGACCTCGTCGTCCAGATCGCGATGGTGCGACCTGGCCCGATTCAGGGCGGAAGTGTGCACCCGTTTGTTCGCCGACGGACGGGACAGGAACCCATCGTCTACGACCACCCGAAGCTCATTCCCGTGCTCGAACGCACCATGGGGGTTCCCATCTTTCAGGAACAGCTCATGCAGATGGCGATGGCGGTGGGCGGACTGAACGGCGCCGACGCCGACGTCATTCGTCGGTCCATCGGGTCGAAACGCGGAATCGAACGGCTCGCGACGATTCGCGAGAAACTCTTCGCCGGGATGGCGGCCAACGGTATCCCGCGGGCGACGGCCGACAAAATCTATGGCACGCTCGAGGCCTTCGCGAACTTCGGGTTCGCCGAGTCGCACTCCATCGCGTTCTCGCTGCTCGTCTACGTGTCCTCGTGGCTCAAGGTCCACTACCCCGCCGCGTTCCTCGTCGGGTTGTTGCGGTCGCAGCCGATGGGGTTCTATTCCGCGGCGACGCTCTCCGCCGATGCCGAACGCCACGGCGTTGACATTCGCGTCCCGTGCATCGCGCGCTCGGGAATCGAATCGGGGCTCGAAGCGACGGGGATTGACGAGGGCCCGACCGGAATCGACGAGTGTTTGCGTCACAACGACCAACCGGTGCCGCCGTTTGACAAGGACGCACCCGATGTGACCGCGGCCCACCGACGGGACGGAAACTTTGCGGTGCGCATGGGACTGTCGGATGTGCGCGGGATTGGGCGAAAAGTGGCGGCCGCGATTGTCGCCGAACGCGAGACGAACGGCGACTTTCGGGACCTGCACGACCTCGTTCGCCGAACCGGGCTCGAACGGGTTGCTCTCGAAGCCCTCGCGACCGCGGGTGCGTTCGACGTTCTGGGGCTCAGTCGCCGCGAAGCGCTGTGGGAAGCGGGATACGCCGCCGAGAGCCGGCCCGAATACCTTCCCGACATCGCGCCGACCATCCAACTGCCGTTCTTTGACGAGATGGGCGAGATGGACACCATGATTCAGGACCGCTGGGCAACGGGCGTCTCGCCCGGGATGCACCCCGTTCAGTTCGTGCGGGACGCCCTGGTTCAACGCGGGGTGCTAGCCGTGACCGACCTGCGGACCGCGGAACCCGACCGGCGTATCGAGGTCGCGGGTCTCGTCACGCATCGGCAACGACCCGCGACGGCAAAGGGCATCACCTTTCTCAACCTCGAAGACGAGACGGGAGTCATCAACGTGGTCTGTTCGCGCGGGTTGTGGTCGGCGTTTCGGCCGGTTGCGCGCGAAAGTCCGGCGCTCATTGTGCGTGGAATCCTGCAACGATCCGCCGACGGTGTGATGTCGGTCGTCGCCGACAAACTCGAGCCCCTCGCCTTCGCGGGCGCACACCGTTCGCGCGACTTTCGCTAGACCGAGGCTTTCGCTAGTCCACGCCTTTCGGCCGATTGGCTTTATTCGCGGGCGCCGAGCGATTTGGTCGCACGAGCGACGCCGCTTGCACTGTCCCGAAACCGAACCGTTCCGACACCGCGTCCACGATGTCGTCGATGTCGTGACCGTCGTCCTCGTCTTCCCACAACAAACCGAGGTCGCCCTCGCCCACCAGATTCTCGAGTCGCACACCGATCAGTCGAACCGGATGTCCGTGGAGTTCCACTCGGTCGAAAAGCCGAACCGCCTCGGTCGCAACCACTTTTGTCGCGTGGGTCGGATCGGTGAAGGTGTGCGACCGTGTGACCGTCGACCAGTCGTCGAGTCGAACGGTCACCGTCACAGTGTGGGCGAGAAAGTTCCGCCTGCGTGCGCGGGCACTGACATCGGTCGCCATCCGCAGGACTTCGCGGTGCATCTCGGTGACGTCGTCCAGGTCGGTGCCGAAGGTGTTGGAACGACCGATACTGCGTTCACTGCTGCGGTCCTCGATCGTTCTCGGGTCGATACCCAACGAAAGGTTCCGCAGATGTGTCCCGAGCCGTTCCCCCACAATCGACGCGAGCGCGTCCTGTTCGGCAAGTTGCACGTCGCTGATGGAGGTCAGCCCGAAATTGGCGAGACGTGTTGCGGTCACCGCTCCGACACCCCACAGGGCGGTTACCGGCAGTGGCGCCAGGAAGGCCTGGGTCTCCGACGCAGGCACGACCAGTAGCCCGTCGGGTTTTGCACGGGAACCGGCGACTTTGGCGACGAACATGGACGAGGCGACCCCGATGGAGGCGGCGAGACCCAGTTCGCTGCGGACTCGTTCGCGAATCGCGCGGGCGATGTCGAGCGGCCGACCGAGAAGCGCACGGGCTCCCGACACATCACAAAACGCTTCGTCGATCGATAGCGGTTGAACCTTCGGAGTGAATTCGTGGAGGAGGTGAAATACCCGAGCCGAGACTTCGGAGTATCGGTCAAAGCGAGGTCGCCGAACGATAGCAGTCGGACAGCGACGAAGAGCGACCGACATCGGCATCGCCGAATTCACCCCGAACGTGCGTGCGACGTAGTTCGCCGCGGAGACGACCCCGCGCCCGGCAGAGCCACCAACGATGACGGGCTTGCCGACGAGCGACGGATCGTCGAGTTCTTCGACCGTCGCGAAAAACGCATCCATGTCGAGGTGAAGGAACGGCGTCGCCGAATCGTCGACGTCACCTTCGGTGATCTGCCGATTCAAACCGTCCTGTTTACCCACACTCCATTGTCCAGAGCGCGCCGCGAATTAGTGGGTATTGGTCAGTGCATAGAGTGTCACCGCGGCGGCCGCGGCAACATTGAGCGAATCGACTCCGTGCGCCATGGGGATGCGCACAACGCGGTCGCTCGCGGCGATGGTCGCGGGCGTTAGTCCGTGACCCTCGGTCCCGAACACAATTGCGAGGCGTTCCGGATTCTCGTCCGCCAGTTCCGCCAGCGTGATCGCGGCATCGGTCAACGCGAGAGACGCCACGACGAAACCGGCGTCGCGAAGTTCCTGAAGACCAGCCGGCCACGACGGACTGCGCGTCCACGGAACCTGCAGGACCGTTCCCATCGATACCCGAACACTGCGTCGATACAGCGGGTCGGCGCATTCGGGGGTGATGAGCACCGCGTCGGCACCCAACCCCGCGACGCTGCGGAAAATCGCTCCGACGTTGGTGTGATCGATGATGTTCTCGAGAATGACGACTCGTTTGGCGTGGGTGACGAGTTCGCGCACGGTCAGGAGCGGGGGTCGTTCCATCGCCGCTATCGCGCCGCGGTGCAACAGAAACCCAGTCAACTTTTCCAGTTCCGCATCGTCCCCGACGAACACCGGAATGTCGTAATCCGAAAGCAGCGCCTCAAGAGTGGACACCCATTTTTCCAGCGTGATGACCGACACGGGACGATGCCCCGCCGCGACCGCCCGAGTAATGACCTTGGTCGATTCGGCGAGATACATGCCGGAAGACGGTTCGGTGAGCCGCCGAAGGGTCACGTCCGTCAGGTTCGTATAGAACGCGAGACGTGGGTCGTCCAGCGACTCGATGGGTTCGAGTCGCACCGCTAGCGCAGCTCGGCGGGTCGAGCAGGGCGAGCCGCGACGACGACCCACACGATGAACGCGGCAACATTGGCAAGGGTGATCACCAACATCGACAGCG
>CAMDKN010000098.1 GCA_945901035.1 Gulosibacter massiliensis
AAGTATTCGTGGGCTTTGGCGACGAACGTCGGGTTGAAGATCCAGGTGTGCCGCCGCTCGAACAACACGGGCCCAACCGCGTGACCGGTCGCGAAACCTATTTGGCTGCCCGCAATCGCGCTGGCGGTGACCAACGGGATTGCCAGCCAAACAGGGAAATCGGTGGTGGCCGCGAGAGTGATACCGAGAACGAATAGCAAGCTGTCGCCGGGAAGGAACGATGTCAGGATGAACGCGGTTTCAATGAAGATAATCAGCGCGACGGCGTAAGTGGCGTAGGGCCCAACCTGATTGATGATGGCCTTGGCGTCAAGCCAGGGCACGACGCTTGGCCCGAGAGCGAGCGACGTCGTAGTGGTGAGTGAGTTCATCGTTCACCGCCTCCCAGGATTTTCCCAACACTCTGCGGCGTCCTGCTTCGCCTATTCGGGAGCGAAGCTCGTCGTCGTCTAACAAGTGTTGCACGGCCACTCGGGGGCTCCCGTGGTCGCCGACCTCGAAAAGTATGCCGTCGACACCGGAATCGATGAGGTGGATTGGGCCGCCGGAACGAGGGGCAACCACCGGCAAGCCGGCGGACTGTGCCTCTTGAATGGTTTGTCCGAAGGTCTCGTTGGTGCCGAAGTGCACAAAAACGTCCATTGCCGCGTACGCGATCTGAAGTTCGCGTCCGCTTCGGCTACCGAGAAACGTCACGGATTCCGCGGGAAGCATCGACTCGAGGCGCGCGCGCTCGGGACCGTCGCCGACCAATACGATGCGGGTGTGGGGGATGTTGAGGAGTTCGCGGAAACGGTCGACCTGTTTTTCCGCAGCGAGCCGTCCGACGTATCCGATGATTCGTTCACCGTTCGGAGCATGGGCGGTACGGAACGCGAGTGCCTCGTCCGTGAATCGGTTGTTCGGGTGAAACCCGTCGAGGTCGACACCGCGTCCCCACACCGCGAGATTCTTGACACCGAGTTCCTTCAAGGCGTCCCTCGCGATGGGTGTCGGCACGAGAGTCACGGTGGCCGCGTTGTGGGTGTTCGCAACGAATCGATCGACCATCGGTTTGGCTACGGCCATCCCGTATCGGTGAAGGTAGCCGGCTATGTCGGTCTGGTACACGGCGACCGACGCAATCGAGTTTCGTTGCGCGTAGGCAATCGCCTGGGCACCCAACGCGAAGGGGCTAGCCACGTGAATGAGGTCGGGGCCGATGCTGTCGAGGAGATTCGACACTGCGATGCTGGGAATCCCGACCGCGAACTTCACGAGCGGGATGCTGGGGACGATGTGGACGGGGATGCCTTCAAACTTTGGCCCCAGTCGTGTCGGAGCGACAATCGCCACGTCGTGCCCAAGGTCACGTTGGTGTCTCGCCACGCGGATGACCGAATTGGTCACGCCGTTGAGCTGGGGCAGAAATGACTCGGTCACGATGACGATCTTCACGGTCTCAGAGTCTGTCAGATAGGTGTCGAGGCGGTGCCGTGGAGGTAAATGTCGGGTGAACGCACGGGGTACGGTAGAACCATGATTATGGCCGCCTCGGAAGACTTGCTTCCCTGGTTTAACGACACCATCGCGACCGCCGGAGTTATCGCCTTTTATCTGTTGGTGTGGGCATTGGTGTTCGCCGGAACCGGGCTTTTCATCGGGGCATTCATCCCGTTCATCACCGGTGACACGCTGCTGTTCGCCTCGGGCCTTCTCGCGGCGACGATTGTGGGGGTCGACGTCATCGTCTTGGCCATCGGAACGGGAATCGCCGCATTCATGGGGGACCAACTGGGATTCGTCATGGGTCGTAATTTGGGCAGACCCTATCTGGACGCACGCACCAGCCCGCGGATGGCCAAAATCGTCGCGGGTGTCGAAGTGATGTACACCCGTTACGGGTGGTGGTCGGTCGTCGTCGCACGATTCGTGCCCTACGGCCGTGTTTTCATTCCGTGGATTGCCGGAATCGGGCGAATGGACTATTACCGATTCCTCACCTCGAACGCCACGGGCGCAATCCTGTGGGGTGTCGGTCTGACCCTCGCCGGGTACGGCGCGCATTTCATCCCCGGCGTGAAATCTGCCGCGTATGTCATTGCGGGTGTCGTGATCTCGTTGTCACTCATCGCGGGTTATCGCGCCTGGCGTGCCAACCGTCAGGTCGGAAGCAACTGACGTGACGAGCCACGGGCCTCTCACGGGAATCCTGGTTGTGGATCTGTCCCGTGCTGTCGCCGGGCCGCAGGCCGCGCAAATGTTGGGCGACCTGGGGGCACGGGTCATCAAAATCGAGTCCCCCGACGGGGACGATTCACGTCGGTGGGGACCGCCATTTGTCGGCGGTGAATCGACGTACTTTCTGTCCATCAATCGAAACAAGGAATCCGTCGTTCTCGACCTGAAGACCGACGAGGGAACCTCTGCCCTCACGACACTCATCGAACGCGCCGACGTGCTGATCGAAAACTTCCGAGTGGGAACCCTCGCCCGCTTGGGCTTCGACGATGCGCGCATTCACGCACTCAACCCGCGCGCCACTGTGTTGTCGATCACGGGCTTCGGTCATGACGGTCCGGAGGCGACTCGGCCGGGCTACGACCAGATTGCTCAGGGCGAGGCTGGTCTCATGTCGGTGACGGGCTCAGGGTCCGACGACCCGCAACGCGTCGGAGTCCCCATCTCTGATGTTCTCGCCGGGATGAACGGCGCGTTCGGAATTGTCGCAGCACTCTTCGATCGCGAAAAGACCGGCAAGGGGCAGATAATTCGCACGTCGCTACTCGCCTCTACCGTCGGCGCTCACGTTTATCAAGGCACGGCCCAGACGGTGGCGGGCGTTTCGGGAACAGCGCGGGGTAACCACCACCCGTCGCTCGCGCCATACGGATTGTTTCACTGTGCCGACTCGCAGGTACAGATCGCGGTCGGAACCGAAGGCCACTGGGTAGCGCTGTGTCGCGTGCTCAAACTCGAACACGACGAGCGGTTCGACACGAACGCAGGGCGAGTCACCTTTATCGATGACCTGATTGCCGGAGTCAACACCGCGCTGTCGACGTGGACGGTGGGCGAGGTACTCGACGCCCTCGCCACGGCCGGTGTCCCCGCGGGCAAGGTTCGGTCGATGGACGAGGTCTATTCCTGGGACCAGACTCGTTCGCAGGGGCTCGTCGTGTCGGTCGATCACGCAACGCTGGGTCCCATCGACATCCCCGGACCGCCCCTGCGGTGGTTCGACGGGGTGACGGAGATCACCCCGACGCATCACTCCGCGCCACCGACGCTCGGCCAGCACACCAAGGCCGTTCTGCGTTGGATTGCGGGCGACTAGCGCTTCGCGGTCTTTTTCGTTGGGGCGGGCGTCGCCGATCGGCGGGCGGCGAGGCGACGTACTAGCCACCGACCAAGCCACGCGAGTCCGGCAACAACGGGAATCCAGGGGATGACCATTCCGATTGCAACGAGAGTCCCGCCGAAGAACGCGAGGAGCCCGTACCAGCCGGCCACGATTCCACCCCAGAAATCGTCGGGGATGGGGTCGGTTGCGCTGTCGGGAAGACCGATGTCGACCTGAACCGTAGAGAGCGCGATTTGGTCGCGGTAGTAGCGCATTTCGGATTGCAACTGTTCGAGTTGCGCCTGCCGTTCCGCGAGGGCGGACTCAATCTCGATCAGGTCCGTCGTGGTCTTCGCTGACTTTCCCAGGGCAATGAATCGAGCGATGGAGGACTCGAGCGCAGAAATGCGCGCTTCGTAGTCGGTGACGGTGAGCGTCACGTCCGTTGAATTCTGGCTGAGGTTGTGAACCGTTGCGATCTCGTCGAGCCCCGTGAGGAACGAATCGATTTCGGCGGCGGGTATGCGAACGGTCAGAGAAACCGACGTGATTTTTCCGTCACTATCGCTCGAGGCCGATCGGCCATCGATCTTGCCCTGGGCAGCCTTGCTTCGCTTCTCCACCTCGTCGGCGACGGCCGCGGGGTCATCCCCTGTCAGAAAGGCATAGGCCGTGGTGATGATCGACTCGTCGCGAATCGACGACATGCCCGCAGTGGAACCGAGGTCGGCATTACTTCCGCCGACGGCGGGTGCTCCGGAGCTATAGAGGTAGGCGTCAGAGACGGGTGATTCGTAGCTGGTTGACGCGCAGCCGGTCAGGGCAATCGAGGACAAGGCAAGGACGGAAAGGAGCGGGGTTATCTTCATGTTCGTCACGTTACGCCTGTGGGCGCTCAACGTCTAACGGAAACATCCAAGAATCGTAGAAGGATGTTCGACAGCCCGGTGGGACGTTTCGTGAATCAGTGTGCGGCGAGGTGGCGCAAATCCGGTAGTGACTTGACGAAGAGCGCGGGGACGAGCGCGGCGAGCCCCGCAAACGCGGTGGCGACGACGAACCCACCCGTGGCTCCCCACAGGTCGATGGAGACGCCGGCTATTGCGCTCGCGAGTGCCGCGCCACCGACCCAACCCGTGCCGAGCCAGCCGAGGCTTTCGGGGATGTTTCCCTTGGCCACCGATTCGGTTGCGATTGCGTATTGAACCGTCATCGCCGGAGCGACGCCGAGCCCAGAGATGAACAGCGCGATAGTGAGGAGAATCGGATCGACGGTGAACATTGCGAGCCCGGTGCCAATGGCAACGACGCCGAGCCGCCGTGACAGCGACCAGGGGCCCATCGGGGTATGGCCCATCGCGAGGCCGGCGATGAGTGACGACATTGCCCACAGCCCGAGAACGATGCCGGCGATGGAGTTCTCTTCACTTCCGAATGCTGCGACGGTCCCCGCCTCGATCGCGCCGAAGGAACCGACAACGAGGAATCCGCTCATCACGCCGATTACGACCGCCCGATTTTTCAGAACCGACCCGAGGCGCCCGGATGATTGTTCGAGTTGCGCCGCCCCGACCTCTTTTCGGCTGAGGAACCACAGTCCGCCGCCCGCGCCGAAAACGATGGTGGAGAGCACGGCAGTGGTCGAGTCGATTTGTGTGGCAAGAAACACGGTGATGACGGGACCGGCGATCCAGATGAGTTCCTGGACGCTCGCATCGAGTGCTTGCAGCG
>CAMDKN010000099.1 GCA_945901035.1 Gulosibacter massiliensis
GCCGAGGCGCGGTCGACATGAAGGACATGGACGCCATGATCCTTACGGCGCTTCGCGAGATCTTCGAGAGCGGCCGGAAGCCCAATCGGACCCTCATCGTCGCGTTCTTCGCCGACGAAGAAAACGGTGGAAAGTACGGTTCGCACCACGTCGTGACCCAACACCCCGAACTGTTTTCCGGTGCGACCGAAGCGATCAGCGAGGTCGGCGGCTATTCCGTCACAATCGGCGAGCGCCGTGCCTACCTGTTGCAGACAGGCGAGAAAGCACTGATTTGGGCGACCCTCACCGCGCACGGGACAGCTGCTCACGGCTCTCGTGTCATCGCCAACAATGCGGTGACGAAACTGGCCGAAGCGGTAGTCAAGCTGGGCCAAGCGGAGTGGCCGGTTCAGATGACGCGCACCACAACAGCGCTCGTTGCTGCTGTCGCGGAAATCCTGGGGCTCGACCCCTCGGGCGACCCGCGCGAGATTATTCGCGCAACCGGGCTAGCTGCTGGTTTCCTCGAACCATCTCTGTCGGCTACCAGCAACCCGACGCAACTGACCGCCGGCTACAAACACAACGTGATTCCTGACACCGCGAGCGCCGCCATCGACCTTCGCCCTCTTCCCGGCGACGAGGACGCCGTGTTGGCGCGGGTGCGGGACATCATTGGTCCCGACATCGATGTTTCGATCGCGACGAAGGACATTGGGCTCGAAAACTCCTTCGACACGCCGATTGTTGACGCGATGGCGAGGGCGCTCCGCTCGCAAGACCCCGACGCGATCATGTTGCCGTACCTGCTGTCGGGCGGCACGGACAACAAGGCCATGGCTCTTCTCGGTATCGCCGGCTACGGGTTCGCGCCGCTGCGCCTGCCCGCCGACCTCGATTTCCCATCACTTTTTCACGGTGTGGACGAGCGGGTGCCGCTCGACGCGCTCGATTTTGGTCACCGCGTCCTCACCGATTTTCTGCTCGATTACTAGAACAATGGGGTTATGTCACCCCTGGACTACGCGAACATTGTTCCCGCGCTGGTCCTCGGGCTCATCCAGGGGTTGACCGAATTCCTTCCGATTTCGTCGAGCGCCCACCTGCGCATCACCGGCTTGTTTCTGCCGGGGGCTGCGGACCCGGGGGCAACCTTCACCGCCATCACCCAAATCGGCACGGAACTCGCGGTGTTGCTGTATTTCCGCAAGGACATCGCCGACATCCTTCGCGCCTGGTTCTTGTCGGTCTTCTCTCACCGTCGCGGCGCCGGCAAATACCTCACCCCCGAACAGCGTGTTCAGGCGAGGATGGGCTGGTTCATCATCGGTGGCACCATCCCGATTGCGGTCCTCGGGATACTGTTCCAGGACACGATTCGTGAGACGTTCCGCTCGCTGTGGCTCATCGGTGCGGTGCTGGTGATTTTCGGAGTCATCCTCTGGCTCGCCGACACGCTGGCGCGAAAGGATCGAATTCTCGCCGACATGAAGTTGTCTCAGGGCGTGGCCATCGGGATCGCCCAATCCCTTGCGCTCATTCCCGGCGTCTCCCGATCAGGAGCCACCATTTCGATGGCACGCGCCTTGGGTTTCAATCGCGCCGCCGCCGCACGGTTCGCTTTCCTTTTGGCGATTCCCGCGGTGCTCGCGAGCGGTTTGTACGAGTTATACGGTGCCATCAAGGACCAGGTCACCGGCGAGATGACTATGCCCGCAATTGCTTTCAGTTGGCTCGAGATCGGTGCGGCGACCGTGGTCGCCTTTGCGGTCGGTCTCGCGGTCATCGCGTTCCTCATGAACTACCTCAAGCGACACAGCTTCCTACCGTTCGTTATCTACCGAATCCTGCTCGGTGCAACGATTCTGGTGCTGCTGTCAATCGGTGTTATCCAGCCCTAGGGCGTGTGCGGACCTTCGTCGCTTTTGCGCAGGAACTCCTGGAACTCGGCGGCAATCGCGTCACCCGACGCGTCCGGTGCGCTCGCGGCGTCACGTTCCTCTTCGAGGCGTTGGATGTAGTCGCTCATGTCCTCATCGCCCTCGGCGATGTCGTTGACGTTTTCCTCCCACTCGTCCGACAGCGCACGATAGTCGGTCAGGTCGATGTCGAGGTCGGCGAACGCGTTCAATTCTTCGAGCAGCGCCAGCGCCACCTTGGGAGAGGGGGAATTGAGGGCGTAGTGGGGAACACCCGCCCACAGCGACACCGAGGGGATGCCGACCTGCTCCGCGAACTGCGCCACCACCGTCGTGATCCCGATGGGGCCTTCGTACTGCGAACGCTCGCAGCCGATGGACTCGCGCACCTGCCCGTTGTCGCTGGTCTTGCCGACCTCAATGGGCCGGGTGTGGGGGACCTCGGCTAACGCCGCTCCGAGCACAATCACACCGGTAATGTCCGCAGCGAGTGCCTCGTCCAGGAACGTGGCGGCGAACGTCGGCCAGGATCGCGACGGCTCGGTACCCAACAACACGTGGACGTTCGTCGAAATGTCGCTCGGGGTGAACAACGACGCGGTCGGCCAGTTGACTCGGCGCCCTTCGTCGGGGATGTATTCGATTGTCGGACGCACCTGCTGGTAGTCGTAAAACACCTCGGTGTCGATCGAAAACGTCGCGTCGAGCGAATAGCGTTCGATCACGGCGCGAACAGCGGACGTCGCCGCCTCTCCCGCGTCGTTCCAGCCCTCGAATGCCACGATCAGCGGTCGACCTGTTTTTGCAGAAAACACTGTCATCGACGTCCTTCCTTGTCCGCTTCCCACAATAGACGCGTCTAGACTCAACGACGTGAGCGAGACGAACCTTCAAGCCGTGTTGTGGGACCTCGACGGGACGATTGTCGACTCTGAGCCCTACTGGCTGATCTCGGAACAACGACTCGTCGAAGAGTACGGCGGGGAATGGTCCGAAGCCGATGGTTTCGCCCTCATCGGAAGTGGCTTGCCCAACGCCGCCGAATTTTTGCAAACCAAAGGGGTCGACCTGCCGATTGACGTCATCGTCCAACGAATGGTGGACGAGGTCGACGCGATGTCGGCTCGCCAGATTCCGTGGCGACCGGGTGCACGCGAACTGCTGCACAGCATTCACGAAGCCGGAATCCCGCAGGTCATGGTGACCATGTCGTACCGCTCAACCGCGCACTTCATCGCCGATGCGCTAGGGCTTTTTGCCGGGGTGATTTCCGGTCAGGACGTGACCCACCCCAAGCCTCACCCCGACCCGTACCAGCTCGGAGCAGCGGTGGTTGGCGCTTCGGCGAAGGACTGTGTCGCGTTGGAGGATTCGGGACCAGGGTCCGCGAGCGCCGTCGCCGCCGGCGCAGTCACGATCGTTGCGCCGATGCACGTTCCGATTCCGGACAGCGTCAATTACATCAAGTGGGAGACCCTCGTCGGTCGCGACGTCTCGCACATTCGCGAGGTTTTCGCCGAGGCGCGCGCGTGAGCCGACCGCGCCGCGGACCGTATCAGTGGGGTGACCGCGTTCAACTGTCGGACGAAAAGGGTCGACACCACACCGTGTCGCTCGTCGAAGGCGGAGAACTCCATTCGCACCGCGGCGTTCTCGCGCACGAGTTGCTCATCGGACTGACCGACGGATCCGTGGTGACCAATTCCCACGGCACCGAATATCTCGCGTTTCGGCCTCTCCTCAGCGACTTCGCGATGTCGATGCCGCGCGGCGCGGCCATCGTGTATCCGAAAGACGCCGCCCACATCGTGACGTTCGGAGACATTTTCCCGGGAGCCGTCGTCGTCGAAGCGGGTGTCGGCAGTGGCGCGCTCACACTGTCTCTCCTGCAGGCGGTGGGGGAGTCGGGGTCCGTGACGTCGTTCGAACGACGCGACGAGTTCGCCCAGATCGCCGCAGCCAACATAGAGGGCTATTTCGGAGAAAAACCGGCGAACCACCGAATCATCGTGGGCGATTTGGTCGAGTCACTCCCCACCGCGTTTGGTTCGGGCGCCGTAGACCGGGTGGTTCTCGACATGCTCGCACCGTGGGAGTGTGTGGACGCGGTCGCCGACGCCCTCACGCCCGGCGGCGTTGTGGTCTGTTACGTCGCGACGGTCACCCAAATGTCGCGCACGGTTGAAGCACTGCGGCATCACGGCGGGTTCACTCGAACCGACGGTTTCGAGACCATCGTACGCGGCTGGCACGTCGAAGGGTTGGCCGTTCGGCCCGACCACCGCATGGTCGCACACACCGGCTTTCTCATTACGAGTCGCCGACTGTCGCCCGGCGTGATTCCACCGAAACCACAGCGCAAGACGAAACCCGAATTCGACGACGTCGACATCGAAACATGGACTCCCGGTGCCGTCGGTGACCGCGAACAGTCCGCCAAGCGAATTCGTCGAGTTCAACGGGACGCCGAAGCCCTCGCGGACAACGCCCGCCGCCTCGGCGAATAGACTGTGATCGTGTTGAAAGAGGTCCTTGTGCGCCGTGTTAACCGAGCCATTTCCGTTGCTGTGTCCGCCGGTGTTGTCGCCGTCGCGTTGGTCGGCTGTTCGGTTCCCGGCGGGTCGTGTGTCAACCCGCTCGGCAGCGGGTCCGCCGAACAAGTGGAGGTGTCGGGTTCACTCGGTGCCGTTCCCGTCGTTGACTTTCCCACACCCTTCGTGGGACGTGACGCGAGCGTCGAAACCGTGATTCGCGCGGAGGATTCCGTTGCGAAGGTGAGCGATGGATCGTACGTCGACTTCGAAGCGACCGTCTACTCGGGCACCGATCAAGCCGTATTGACCGCGACGAACTACGGTCAAGACGGCGCCCCGCCGCAACGCCTCGCCATCGAGGCGGGCGAAAACATGCTCAGCGACGCTTTCCTGTGTCAGGACGAAGGCGAGCGTTTCACGCTCACCGGAACGACCGAGGACATCTTCGGTGACGTGGGCGGCACCGGTCTCAACCCGAACGACACCGTCGTCATCGTGTTTGACGTCCTGAGGGTCTTTCCGCATTCCGCGAGCGGCTTCCCGCAGTTCGGTCAGGACGGAATGCCGGCGGTCACGTCGGCCCCCGACGGAAGGCCGGGGATCGCGGTTC
>CAMDKN010000100.1 GCA_945901035.1 Gulosibacter massiliensis
GCCCTGTGCGACGGTGTCCGATTGGACATCGCCGTCATAGTTCTTGGTCGCCCAGACGTATCCGCCCTCCCACTTCATCGCGCTCGCGACCATGTCGTCGATGAGGCGGTGTTCGTAGGTGATGTTCAGGGCGGCAAATTGTTCGGCGAATTCCGCGTCAAAAATTTCTTGGAAGATGTCTTTGAATCGTCCGTCGTACGCCTGGAGGATGGTGTTCTTGGTCGACAGATAAACCGGGTATTTCCTGGCGAGACCGTAGTTGAGCGATGCCCGCGCGAAGTCACGAATGGAATCGTCGAGGTTGTACATCGCCATTGCGACACCCGCACTGGGGGCCTGGAATACCTCGAAGGACTGTGCCTCGGTGCCGTCGGCCGGAGTGAACGAAATCGAGAGCGTTCCCGGGCGGTCGAACGTAAAGTCCGTGGCGCGGTACTGGTCACCGAACGCGTGACGGCCGACGATGATGGGCTTGTTCCAGCCGGGCACGAGACGGGGGATGTTAGAGATGATGATGGGCTCGCGGAAAATGACGCCGCCCAGAATGTTGCGGATGGTGCCGTTCGGGCTCTTCCACATCTTCTTCAGTCCGAATTCTTCGACGCGAGCCTGGTCGGGAGTAATCGTCGCGCACTTGACGCCGACACCGTGTTTTTTGATGGCATTGGCGGAGTCGATGGTGATCTGGTCATCCGTCTCGTCGCGCTTCTGAATCGAAAGGTCGTAGTACTCGAGAGTGAGGTCGAGGTAGGGGTGAATCAGGCGGTCCTTGATGAACTGCCAAATGATTCGAGTCATTTCATCGCCATCGAGTTCTACGACGACGCCTTCGACCTTGATTTTTTCCACTGGTGAACCTTTCGCTACAACTAGTCCTACCATTCTATTCCACCGCTGGCGGCGGGAAATTTAGGTGAGACATAGACAAGTTGATACCATCGTGGTACCATTACCTCATGGCAACCACACTCAGGCTCCCCGACGACATCGACGCGCGGCTGACAGACCTGTCAACTGTCACGGGCAAGTCCCGTAACCAACTCATCATCGAAATTCTCAGTGAAACTTTCGACCGCGAAGACGCCACAGCCGAGGCCGACCGGATTTTCGACAAGTTGCTTGCTCGTGACGCCGGGTTGCTCGAGCGTCTTGCCGACGCATGATTCGGTATTTGTCCTTTGAGGTTTACGTTCGACAGATTGAAAAACGTGGGTTTGTGGTTCGTGACCTCGGACTTGTTCAGTCAGCGCTCGCTCGCCCAGAAACCTCGCTTTTTGGTGAACCTGCTTACCCCACAATTGATCTCAAGGGTGCGGCGCTCATGGAGTCTCTCGCGAAAAACCATCCTTTGTTCGACGGGAACAAGCGGTCTGCATGGCTGGGCTTGAATTACTTCCTTGAACTCAACAATTGGGAAATTGTCGCAACCGAGGACGAAGCGTTTAAGTACATTCTTGACGTCGCCACAAGCGTGATTGATCTCACCCAATCCGCCGCGTGGATCGAAGCCCACCGCCGCGCAATCTGATCCGTTTCCCGTCGGTGCCTCGGGATACTCTCGAAATAGATAAGAGATCACGAGAGAAAAGAGGAGAAATGGAAAAGACCTACAGTTCCCGGGACGGGCGCTATCAACACATCGAGGTTCGCCGCGAACGAGAAGACATCGTATTCGTCGGCGATCGCTCCGGTTCGGATTGTTACCACACGCTGAAGGCCGAAAACTTCGCGGCGTTTGCCTCGAGCATCGGACAGCCCGCTGACGTCGACATCATGACGGCAATCGGGACGGTCCTGGATTCAGAACCGTCCCGATTGTGGATCGCAATTCACTCCGACGTGACGACAACAGATTTCTCGTGGATGAGCATGTCCGACATCGAGTCGATAACCGGCTAGACGGCGTATTTGTTGCCTTCGGCGGCCGACTTCGATCCGCGAAGCGTGACAACGAGGTTGAAGATCCAAATCGCCAGACTTCCAAGAAGCGGCACGAGTGCGGCCGTGATGAGTCTCGGCAGTGCCTCGGCTGTCACCGTTCCGTACATTTCCCACTCTTGCATGAGGACCGGGAAGGCGATAACCACGCCGACCACCAGAAGGACGAACGGCAGGATATAGGTGAGCAAGAGCCACTTACCCGACAGTCCCACATCGTGGTAGCGGCGCCAGGTGACCGCGAAGGTCGGAATGAACGTTCCCAGAGAAAAAGCTGACGCGATTCCCGTGACGGTCGTGTTGGAGTCCTCGAGAGTGCCCGACGTCGATCCAAGTGCGACCCCGGCGATCACCGTGAAGAACCACCACCACCAGAACTCAGAGCGGGATGCGACTCCCTTGAAGTCGGCATATTTGCTGAGAACTGTTTTGATTGCAGCAAAGAAGTTCATTGAAATCTCCTTGATAAATGTGGCGTGAACCCAATTAGTTTAGAGGATTTACGCAAACACGGAGTAAACATCTGGCTAATGAAAAAAATGTCGTTCGCTCGTGAAATACATCGTCACCCCAGCGGATGTCGCCGCCGCGATAATTTCTTCATCACGCACCGAGCCGCCCGGCTGAACGACGGCCTTCACGCCCGCATCGATCAACACCTGCAGCCCGTCAGCGAACGGGAAAAACGCGTCACTCGCCGCGACACTTCCGTTCGCTCGGTCGCCGGCTCGGTTGACCGCGAGGTGGCAGGAATCGACGCGATTGACCTGACCCATCCCGATTCCGACGGACGCACCCCCCGCGGCGAGCAGAATCGCGTTGGACTTCACCGCGCGACAGGCGCGCCACGCGAATTCGAGGTCCGCGAGAGTTGCTGGGTCCGCCAGAGCCCCCGTGACGAGCGTCCAGTCCGAGGATGCAGAAAAGTGCCGGTCCGCGTCCTGAACCAGGAACCCGCCCGAAACCTCACGAATTTCGCGCGGGAGTCGCTCGAAGTTGTCCGGCAAGACCAGTAGCCGAATATTCTTTTTCGCGGACAACACCCGGACCGCGTCCTCGTCAAACCCGGGCGCGACGATGACTTCGGTGAACACATCCACGATTGATTCGGCCGCGGCGGCCGTAATCGGTCGGTTTGCGGCGATGACCCCGCCAAAGGCGGACACCGGATCACACGCATGCGCACGGGCGTGTGCCTCGGCGATGGTCGACCCGATGGCAATCCCGCACGGGTTTGCGTGTTTGATGATGGCGACCGCCGGCTCGTCGTGGTCGGACGCCGCGCGCACCGCGGCGTCCGCATCGACGTAATTGTTGTACGACATCTCTTTGCCGTGAATTTGGGTCGCCTGGGCGATGCCCGCACCACCGTGGGAGCCAAACAGCGCTGCGTGTTGATGGGCGTTCTCGCCATAACGCAGCGTGGACAATCTGTCCGCAGAGACCCTCAATGCCGGTGCGAAGCCCGACTCATCGTGGGGATACTCGTTCTGCATCCAGGTGGCGACCGCAGCGTCGTATCCCGCGGTGTGCGCGAATGCGCGGCCCGCAAGGATTCGCCTCTGTTCGAGAGTCGTTCCGCCCGACGTGATCGCCGCAACAACGTCAGGGTAATCGGCGGGATTCACGACAACAGCGACATTGTGGTGATTCTTGGCAGCCGCGCGAACCATCGCAGGCCCGCCGATATCGATGTTTTCGACCACGGTCGACGGGTCGGCACCGCTCGCGACGGTTGCGGCGAACGGATAGAGGTTGACGACAATCAGATCGAACAAGTCAATGCCGAGGTCGGCGAGCTGCTGGACGTGAGAGTCGTATCGCAGGTCGGCGAGAATCCCACCGTGAATCGAGGGATGCAAGGTTTTTACCCGACCATCCAGTGACTCGGGGAACCCCGTGACCTCGCTGACCTCCTGCACGTCAATTCCCGCATCACGAATCATCCGGCAGGTCGACCCCGTCGACACGAGCGAAACGCCGGCTTTCGCGAGCGCCGACGCGAGTTCCACGAGTCCCCCCTTGTCGCTCACGGAAATCAGCGCGCGGCGTGACGTTATTCGATCGCGGGAGCGGTCGGGCGTCGGAAGCGCGGAGACCATCAGTTCTCCTGTAGGACGGCCGACCCGCGCGCCGCGAGGTCGCGAACAACCTCGGCAAGAAGCTCGCGTTCGACGATCTTGATTCGGTCGTGAAGGACAGTCTCCGTGTCGCCGTCGAGAACCGGAACGCGCCGCTGGGCGAGAATCGGGCCGGTGTCGACACCGTCATCGACGACAATCACGCTCGCGCCGGTTTCGGTCACGCCCGCGGCAGAGGCGTCACGAACCGCATGAGCGCCGGGGAACTCCGGCAGGAAGGACGGGTGAGTGTTGATGATCATGGGGGCAAATCGGTGGACAAAAGTGGGCGGCAACACCCTCATGAAACCCGACAGAATTACCAGATCCGGCGCACAACTCTCCACCACATCGGCGAGTCGATCGCCCCACGCGTCACGGTCGACGCCGCGTTCGAGGGGTTCAACAAACACCGGAATTCCTGCGCTTCGCGCATGCTCGAGGCCGGGGGCCTCCGAGTCAGCGCCGACGGCCACCACCGTCGCGGGAACAGTTCCGTCGGCGCACGCACCCAAAAAAGCTCGCAGGTTCGACCCGTGACCCGAGATGAGCACTACGGTTCGTAACATTTGCCCAGTTTACCGAGACGGGGTCGGCGCGTTGCCGTCCGCACGTTTCACCGTCGAATCACCGACAATTTTGCCCGCGAACAATCCGACGAACGAACCCGCCAATACGCCCCCCGCCAACACGAGGGCGACGAGCACCGGATCGATTCCGACCAGGCCGAACCTCCCCGCCCCGGCAGAACCCGAGGCGTAGGACCCGACGACCACGGACGCCGATCCGACGACGGCGGCGGCCACCACCGCGGTGATCGCTACTCGACCCACATCGGCTGCGCTTCCCGGGTTGAACACCCGTCCGTGCGATGCAATCCACGGCGAGAATCGAGCGGCCGCGACCAACGCAATGAGGCCGGGGATGATGGTTACCCATCCGCCGACCACGGTCGATTCGGGAATGATTCCCAACAGCGG
>CAMDKN010000101.1 GCA_945901035.1 Gulosibacter massiliensis
CGCGAGTGCGGCGGGCCTGACGTCGAATCGTTCGGCGACCCCGGCGCAATCCTGTCCCGCATCATCCCGCTCGAGCGTCCGAAGAAAACCAACGGCAAGGTCGCGTTCATCCGCCACTTCACGCACAACAGTCTGCCGATGCGCCTTCCCGACAATTTCGAGGAACTGTCGGTGCTCCTGTCGTCCCCGAACAAGATCGCCGAGTTCCTCGGTGACCTCGTCCGATTCGATCGGGTCGTCACGAGCGCGATGCACGTGTTCATCGTCTGTCAGTCCTACGGCATTCCCTGTTCGCTCGTGACCTTCGAGGGTTTCGAAGACGCGGTGCACGGATCGGGTTTGAAGTACGGCGACTACGCGATGGGAGTGGGGCTCGAGACGATCAGCCCCATTGCGGTTCCGCTCGACCTGCGCAAGTATTCATTTGCCAACATCGAGCGCGACGACGTCGTGAGCGAAGCCAAGAAGGATGAAATCATCGACGCCATCAATCGCGGTCTGACTGCGCTCGACAGTCTGCGATAGTCCCATGATTTTTCTCGTGGCGGAGTTCCGGTCGGCGATGGCTGACCTCTTCCGCACACGTCGCGATTTCTGGGTCGTCGCGGGACTCGTCCTGTTCGGTGCGCTGGTGTCGGCCGCCGAACTGCTCGCGGCCCAACTGTTTTCGATCATCATCATTCCCGGCGAGGGCCCGGCCCGTTCGACCAACGACACAATCTGGCTCGCCGTCGCGTTCTTGGTCGTGTTCGGTGGACTGCGCGTTCTCAACTTCGGTCAGAGCCTGTACCGGGTCAACGTGTTCGAAAAGGCTTTCCAGGGAACCTCGGCGTCTCGCGCGGGGGAATCCTGGCGGTGGGCGACGGCGATGGAACTCACGTCGATCCTGTCGATGTCAGCGCGAATCGTCGTCGTGTCCGCCGCCCTCGTTCTGTTGTCGCCGCTGTTCGCCGCCGCCAACGCCCTGATTGCTCTCGTTGTCCTGCAGATGTTCGGAATGACGCTTCGCCGTCAACTCGTGACGCAACAGCGGTTTCGGGAACAACAATTGGCGAAGGATCCCGCGTCGAGTGCCGACAAGGTGCGCGCCCGAATCAAGGCGGGTGAGTTGGGTGCCTTGCTCGCGAGTGTCGGCGTCATGATTCTGATGGCGGTCCTGATCGCGCTGACCATTCTGGGCGAAATCCCGGCGGGTGCCGCGCTCGTGTCGTTCCTCGCAGTGCGGATGATCGGTCAAATGTATTCGGGTATCTCGACCGGATTGATGCGGTTCGCCCGCGCGCGAGTGAACAGTGATTAGGCCGGCGCTCACGATCGCGTATTCGGTGGTGTCCGACGGTCTCGCGCGAATCGAGTTGCCCCCGGCAAGCCCCTCCACCGAGATTCTGGTGATCGTGCAGGGCGACAAAGTCGCTAAGCCGAAGCGTAAGGACGTACGCGTCATCCACTTGGCGTCGTACGGCGTGGCGGTGAGCCGCAACGCGGCCATTCGCGAAGCGACCGGCGAGGTGCTCGTGTTCGGCGAAGAGGACGTGACCTGGTTGCCGAGCGGGATCGCCGAGGTGCTCGCAACCTTCGACGACAACCCGCGGCTCGCGGTGTTGCTCGGACGGGCTCAGGACGAAACGGGGGAACTGCGCAAGCGCTATCCCGCGATTCGCGAACCGGCGACGGTCTGGAACTCGGGGCGGGTGGGCACCATCGAGTTGGCCGTCCGCACCGACGCGATTCGAAACGCGGGGGTGTCGTTCGACGAGAACTTCGGTGCGGGCACCGACAACTTCCTGGGCGACGAATACATCTTTGTCGCCGACGCGAACACGGCACGGTTGAAGTGCGAATATTTCCCCGTCACCTTCAGCCAGCACCCGAAAGACTCGTCGGGCACGCGTTTCGGAACCGACGCCGACGCGCGGGCACGCTCGCGCGTGTTCGATCGCGTGTTCGGTTGGTTCGCGCCGGTACCCCGTGCGCTGCTGTGGCTGCGAAATCCCGTCCGATTCGGGTCGCTCGTCCGTGGGTTGCGGTTCGTTACCGGCGCTTTTCCCAGATAGCCCAGCGCAAGCCCGCGGGCATCTTTCGGTGCTCGAATCGGAAGCCGTCCTTCTCGAGAGCGGTCGGTGACACGTTCTGCGACCACAGCAAGAGTTCGCGTCCCGCTGCGCCCAACAGTCCGATGGCGAACGCGGGAATCACGAACAGGTGTGGACGCCACATCAGGCGCGCGAGTTCGCGGGTGACGTCCTCGGACCTCGCTGGGGTCGGTCCGACCAGGTTGACGGGGCCGACCAGTTTCGAATCGATGAGGTGCACGATGGCGTGAACATGGTCGCGAAGGCTGATCCACGGCCACCACTGACGGCCCGTTCCCACGCGCGCACCCGCGAACAACGAGGTGGCGAGCCGAAGCGGCGCGAGCGCACCGCCGTCGCCGAGAACAAGTCCTGTTCGAAGAAGCACGGTCCGACAGCGCGCGCCGCTCGCGTCGCGTTCCCAGGTTTCGACGACGTCCGCGAGAAAACCTTTTCCGCGCGCGCTCTTCTCATCAACCGCCTCATCGCCACGGTCGCCGTAAATCCCGACCGCTGAACCCGAGAGAAAGACTCGCGGGGCGACCTTGGCGGCGTTGATTGCGGTGACGAGGGTTGTGGTCGCCTCGTGCCGGGACGACACGATCGATGCGCGGACGGACCGCGTCCAGGGAATGCGCGAAATGCTCGCCCCCGACAGGTTGATCACCGCGTCGGCACCGGACAGCGCGGCCGCATCGAGGGTCCCGGACTGTGGGTCCCACGAGACCTCGTCCGTACCCGCTGCGTCGCGGCGAACCAATCGCGTCACCGTCCACCCTGACTGGAGAAGTTCGGCGACGAGTGCTCGTCCGATGAATCCTGACGCTCCTGCGATAACAGCATGACGTCGAGCCATGGCGCACCTCCTCGGTGCTGGGAAGTCTAAATGCTGTGGTCGGTGCCGGGACGGCTGGTGCGGGGAGTGCCCGGCTTTTCCAACCCGAAGGTGATGCCGCGCTTGGCGAACAGCAGGTAGATCTCGCAACCGAGGCAGTACCCGAACGCCGCGTTGAGGAATGCCGCGACGAATGCGACCGCGGCGGCTACGACGACCGCCGACGAGAAGCCGACGAGGTACAAGAACACGCCGATGATGGTGACGATGAATCCGACGGACTGCGCGAAGGTCGGTCCGGCCGGGCTCTCGACGAACGCGGGCGGCGACAAGCGGGGGCGAATGAACTTGGCGAAGAAGAGTCCGTAGGGGTGCTGTTGGACTCCGCCGACGGTTCCCCACAGGAAGATTCCCGACAGGATCACGAGCAGCAGGTAGCCGGGCGCGTCGGCGTTGATGGGGGCACCCACGAGTGGGACGGACAGGAACACGGTGACAAGAAGCGCGATCGCAGTGATGGTTGCTCCGAACCGCGGTCCGCGCGGGTCGATTCCAGCGGGTGAACTCATATGACTGTCTCCTCTGTTGTGGTGAAGGGTCGAGCGGGAATGTTGCCATCGATGGCGTTGATGAACACGTCGGCGGTCGCGATGCCGTTGATGCGCGCGCGAATTTCGCCGTCGGGGCTCACGACCAGTGTGGTCGGTGTCGATCGGATGGACAGGCGGCTGGCGAGTTCGAGGTGTTCCACGGCGTCGAGGTCGCGGTACGCGACGTCGGACCGGAAGTTCGCGATCTGTTGGAGTCGCGGTTTGAGTTGTGCGCAGGGGGAACACATCTCGGTCGTGAACTGGATGAGCGTCGTCTTGCCCGCCTCGCGGTAGTCGAGCGAGATGGTCGAGCCGCTCTGGGCGACGACGCGCCCCTGGCGGCTCTTCCAGACGAGACCGAGCAGCGTCGAAACACCGATCAGCCCCGCGACGATTCCGTACTCCATTCCTCCACGGTATGCGCGCGGCGGGGTTGTGGCGAATTGCGGTCGCCTTTGTTACGTAACACTCCGAGGCGGGGCTCCGCCGCCCATTGTGCCCAGTGTCTGCGGAAATAGGGGAAAAGGCGATCGGTCGGGCAGAATGGGGGCATGTACATTTCGGCCCGGGTTGATTACGCGATGCGCGCACTGCTCGAATTGGCCGCGGCACAGCGCGAAAACCCGCGGGCGATGCTCAAGGGTGACGCAATCGCCGAAACCCACAACATCCCGACCAAGTTCCTCGTCGGCGTGCTGACGACACTGCGGACCGCCGGCATCCTCGCCAGCATGCGCGGACGGGACGGCGGGTTCCGACTCGCACGCCCCTCGGCCGACATCAGCGTCGCCGACGTGATGCGTGCTCTCGAAGGGCCTCTCGCCGAAGTGCGGGGGGAACGTCCGGAGGAGACCGAATACGCGGGCGCCGCGCTTCACTTGCGCGACGTCTGGATTGCGACGCGCGTTGCGCTTCGAACCGTCCTCGAAAACACGAGCCTGGCCGACATCGAATCGGGCAACCTGTCCACCGATGTCGCCCTGTTGCTCTCGGCGCCCGGCGCGTGGGCTCGGCGTGAGCGCCCCACCAATCGGTAGGCTGGCGGAATGAGCGAGGTCGAATTTCGCAGCGACGTGGTCGTCCAACTCGTGCGTTCCTCGGCGAGTGACAGCGACGTCTTGTTCGCGGCCCGCGTCTCGACGCAGGGCGAACAGTCGCTCGACGGGGCGGCGGCGGACGCGACCGATCGCGACAAAGGTCTCATCAACTACCTCATGCGCGACCGGCACGGTTCGCCGTTCGAACACAACTCGATGACGTTCTACGTGCAGGCACCGATTTTCGTGTTCCGCGAATTCATGCGCCACCGCATCGCCTCGTACAACGAAGAGAGCGGCCGTTACCGCGAACTGCGTCCCGTGTTTTATGTCCCCGGACCCGACCGCAACCTCGTTCAGGTCGGCAAGACCGGCAGTTACGAGTTCACGCCCGGCACCCCCGAACAAACCCAGCTCGTCGACGCCGAGGTTCGTGCCGTCTGTACCGAGGCGTATGCGTCGTACCAGCGCATGCTCGACGCCGGTGTCGCGCG
>CAMDKN010000102.1 GCA_945901035.1 Gulosibacter massiliensis
CGCCGATGATGGCGGAAACCACTCCGTAGACCGTTCGTGTCGTCAGTGGTTTCCCTCGCGCGCCCACGAACAAGTGGGTCGTCGTATCCAACACCGGCAGTTGGGGGCGCGCATCGTCGCGATACGCCACCAGAGCATCCCGGGCGGGAATGCCGAACGGGACGATCCGCTCTTTCGAACCTTTGCCGAGGACGCGAACGGTCGAGTCCGCCCAATCGATGTCGTCGAGTCGGATCCCGACGAGTTCGGACACGCGAATCGCGGACGCGTAGAGCAGTTCCCAGATGGCGAGGTCGCGCACCGCGATCGGGTCGCCGCCCTGTGCCGCTGCCACGAGGTCATCGAAGATGTGTCCCATCGTGCTCGCCGCCATCACCCGAGGCAGGTGTCCGGGCTTTTTCGGTGCCGAGAGCCTCGCGGCGACATTCACCGGGATATCGCCCCGAGCGTGGGCCCACCGCACAAACGATTTGACCGCCGACACCCGTCGCCCGATGGAACTGGCTGCGTCACCGGCGGTCGACATCGACCACACCCACGAGCGACAATCCTCCAGTGTGATGTCGACCAGGGCCGTTGTTTCCGCGGCTTTGAGGGATTGCACGAAGAGGTCAAGGTCACCGCGATAGGCGCGCGCGGTGTGCGAACTGGCCCCGCGCGCCTCCTCCAACTCGTACAGGAAGCGCGCGACCGACTCGTCGACTCTCATGTCAACCAGTGTGCGCGGGAAAAACCCGTTTTAGCGGACGGACACACCCGTTTTGCGCGGAAGCCACATGCGTTCGCCGACGAGGAAGGTGAGCGATGGGACGACGACCGTGCGAACCAGCAACGTGTCGAGCAACACACCGACACAGACGATGACGCCGATCTGGGTCAGGGTGATCAGCGGCAGGACACCAAGTACGGCGAAGACCGCGGCAAGAAGGACACCGGCGCTGGTGATGACGCCACCGGTTGCGCCGAGCGCCGTCACCATTCCCTGTTTGATGCCAACTGGTTTTCCATCGACCACGATCTCGGATTCCTCTTTGACACGGGTCATCAGGAACATGTTGTAGTCGATTCCCAGAGCGACGAGGAAGAGGAAGGACAGCACGAGGACGTTGCCGTCGAGTGCCGGGAATCCCCAGATGGTCTGGAACAGAGCCCACGAGGCGCCGAGCGCCGCGAAGTACGAGGCGACAACGGTGGCGAGCAGAATCAGCGGAGCGACGAGGGATTGCAGGACGAGGATGAGGATGAGCAGCACGACCGCGAGAACAGCGGGGAACACCAATTGTTGGTCGGCTTCAATCGCGAGTTCGGTGTCGAGTACCTGAGCGTCACCGCCACCGACCAGTGCTTCGCCGTCCCCGACGGAGTCCAGACCGACCCGAAGATCCGCGATTGCTTCTTTGGCGTCGTCCGATTCGGCCGCGAAGTCGAGTGTCGCGGTGATTTGGGTCCAACCGTCAATCGACTCGCCCACGGTCGAGAAGGTAGGTTCTGGCTCGGGCGCCGGCGCGATGACCATTCCGGGAACGGGAGGGCCGGTCACGACGGGTGGGGCGGGGATTTCGACGAGAATGTCGCTGTTGTCATCAAGGAACGCCTGGACAGCATCCACATCATCCTCGGATGCAATCACGGTGAACCCGGACCCCTGGAATTCTTCGAATTTTTCGGTGAGCGTCTCAATGCCGATGACAGCGCCGGGCTTTGTCAGGAAACGCTCGTTCGCGGTGAGCCCGGTTTGGATTCCCATGGCCGGTAACGCGAGACCAATGGCGAGAACCGCGGAGCCGATGCTGAACAGGACGGGCCGCCGCGAGATTGACCGACCGGCGCGGGCCCACATGCTTTCGCGCTTGGGCTTCGAGCCGAATTTCGGCGTCAGCGGCCAGAAAATCCAGCGCGGCCAGATCACGAGGGCGAACGGCAAGACGATGATGCCCGCGATCATTGCGACGGCGATGCCGACGAATCCGGCGAGACCGAGGTTGCGGCTCGAGTCCAATTGCGCGAACCACAGCACCGCCATGACGACGAGAACCGTTCCGCCCGACGCGAGGATTGCCGGAGCGGTTCCACGCACGGCCTTTGCCATCGCGTCCGCGCGCGATTCAAACTTGAGAAGTTCTTCGCGATACCGCGAGATGATGAGAAGAGCGTAGTTCGTGCCCGCACCGAAGACGAGTACGGACAAGATTCCGGTGGTCGAGCCATCCAGTTGTCCACCGAGCATGTCGGCGGTCTTTTCGGCCATCGCACCAGCCAGGAAATCCGCGAGTCCGACGACGAGCAGCGGGATGATCCACAAGATGGGTGAACGGTAGGTGACGAGCAACAGCAGGATGACGACGCTGGCCGTGACAAGCAACAGCGTGAAGTCGGCACCGGCAAAAACGTTGGAGATGTCGACGACGAAACCTTCGGGTCCTGAAATGAACACGTCCACGCCCGATAAGCCGGCTTCCGACGTGTCGCGGATGTCGTTGTACCGCTCTTTCTGCTCGTCAACCACGTTGGTTTTGTCGAGCGGGATTATTGCGGATGCGGTGGTTCCGTCATCCGAGACGAGCGCGGGAATCGCAAATTCGATGTCGGTGTGGTCGGCGAACACCTCGGCGACGTTCTCGTTGATTGTGGTGAGTTCGGCGTCGCTTAATTCGGACGTCTTGGTGAACACCAGAAAAATGGAGGTTCCCGCAGAGTCGGGGAACTCGGCGACGATTCGCGCGACTTCGGCGGATTCCGACGCGGTCGGGGCTCCCGCTTCGGGCGCCGTTTCCTCGTTGCTTGTTGCCGAAAGGAGGAACATGACTCCGGCCAGGGCGGTGGCCAAAACCATAGCGATGAGTGAGGGCCAGAAGCGGTACGTCTTGTTCAAAAACATGGGGACTCTCCGTGTATCACTCGCCACGCTCACGGTGACGACGTAGTCTCAGCGTATCGAAAACTTCGAGTTATAGGTCTGCAGACTGGTTTCGCTCGGCGGTGTTGAATTCTGAATTCTTGTTCGACACCATCTCGCGAAGCTCGTCCTCGGACATCGTCTCCGCCATCGCACGCAGTGACGCGGGATAGCCGGAAATCTGCTCGTAGAGTTCCACCGGAACGATTGAATGAACGATGTCGTGTTCGTACACGTGCACCAGGTTGATCGATTGGGCTCCGTCAACGGCACTGAGCAGGAACGCCCTGTCCGCCCCCATGTCGACGGTGTAACAGGTGGCACTCGCGACGCCGACGGGCACCCCCGCGAATTGACCGAACGTCGAATAGTGCAGGTGACCTGCGAGGATCGTTCGGACATCGGTTCCCGCGATTACCCCCGCGAGCCGATCGCGTTCGTCCAGGCCGATGAGGCGGACGAACGGATTGTGGGCCTCGAGCGGAGGGTGGTGCATCGCGAGAATGGTCCCCTTCGCGGCGGGGGTGGTGAGTTGTTCCGTCAACCAGCGAAGTTGCTCGTCGGTGATCGCGCCGTGGTGGTAACCCGGAACGGTTGTATCAAGCGAAATAATGCGGAGTCCGCTGACGTCGTAGACGCGATCTTGATCGGCATCGCTATCGTCGTCAAAGAGTTCCCGCGAATACACGTTTCGTTCGTCATGGTTTCCCATGACCCAGACGAGTTCGGCCCCCAGTTCTTCGGCGACGGGTTCCACCCGTTGGCGAATCCAGCGATACGCCTCGGGTTCGGCAATATCGGCGAGGTCGCCGGTGAAGACCATCGCGTCAATCGATTGATCTCCTGCGCGAAGGCGATCGAGGACTCGGGTCAGGTTGTGAGCGACGTCAACGGCGGAGAAGAGCTTTCGATCCCCACCGAGCAAGTGGGTGTCGGAAATGTGCGCGATGACGTGGGTGGCGACGTCCGACTCGGTCATGTCGTCAGGATATCGGGCAATTGGATTAACCCGCTCTGGCCGCCCGGTCTCGTCGCCGGGGCGAATGTGATCGTGAGGGGCGGCGAACGCTTCGTCCGTCTGAACGTTTCCCGCTACTCCGAAATAGTCACCATCGCGATGCCACTTTCACCCGCGTAGGAGTAAAAAAGTGCTCGATCCGTGCCATCGTCATAGATAAACGGGTCCCGCAATTGGTTGACGGAATTCGCTGGACCGAGATTGGAAAACTCGACCGGGAACTTCGCACCTTCCCACGAAAGCTCAGGCCGTCTGACGCACTGTTCGTTTGTTAGCGCCCACTCGCCCCACGGCTGGCTCGCATCAATTGTGGCGCGATAAATTCGCTCAGGCGCGTCGCGCACTCTCGTGTAATAGATGACGATGGTCGAGCCGTCGAGAAGAACGGATGCGTGCCGATGTCTCTGTATTATCGGTAGCGAATAACGGACGGGTGCAGAAAATGGACCGGCTATGGAATCCGATCGCGAAACCTGACGCTTTGCGGGATCGATTCGCACAAATGTGTCGCCAATCTTGAGGATTCGGGCGTAAGCGAAAGTCGCCCAAATCGAGCCCGCGTAACTAGGGTCTTGTGCGAAAACAATTCCGTCCTGGCTTTCGACGAGGACGGAAACCTGGTCGTCATACATCGTGCTGACGGGTTCGCCGTGCACCGTCATATAGATGGTCTGGGAATCGTCGTTAATATAGACGTCGGGCGACGCAATGTGCTCTCTAATTGCCAAAGTCTCGTCAAGTCGCAAGACCGGTTTCGGACTAACGGTCCACGGGCCGCTGAGCGAATCCGAAAATGCGAGGCGGATGTCCAGACCGTGATGGTCTGCGATGTACATGTAATACGTCCCGAGAGAGTCCTCGACCCAGTCCGGGATTTTGATGACCGTCGGGCCGTTGGTGAATTGGCCGGCTGTTTTTCCGAGCATTTTCGTGGTGACTTGCCTCGACGCGTCCGTCGTGAGATTGCACACCTCAGTAGATGGAACGTCAACGATGTTCAACGGTGATGCGGTTGTTGTGCTGCGGTTACCGATGGTGACAGTGACGGGTCCGCTCGTGGCGTCCTCGGGCACGAGGACGGACAGCTCTAACTTG
>CAMDKN010000103.1 GCA_945901035.1 Gulosibacter massiliensis
TGAGCCGACACCATCGCCCGCCACGTGTCCATCGCTTTGCCGTTGGTCAGATGCGATCGGACATCGACACCCGACATACCCGAGAGTTCGAGCATGTGCTCGGCGAGCGTGACGGTGATGTCGATCACGTCGGCGGGTCCGCCACCGGCGAGCACCTCAACCGATTCGCGCACTTCGTTCGCGTTTCCGATTGCGAGTCCGAGCGGGGTGTTCATGTTGGTGAGGACCGCCCGCGTCGCCACACCGGCATCATTGCCGATACCGACGAGCACGTGGGCGAGTTCTTTGGCGCGCTCGAATTCGCTCATGAACGCACCGTTTCCGAACTTGACGTCGAGAACGAGCGACGCGGTGCCTTCGGCCAGTTTTTTGCTCATGATGCTCGACGCAATCAGCGGAATGGCTTCGACCGTTCCGGTGATGTCCCGCAGCGAGTACAGCTTGCTGTCCGCCGGGGCGAGCCCGCTGCCCGCCGCGCACACCACGGCGCCGACCGATTCCAATTGCGCCATCATTTCGGCGTTCGTCAGGTTGGCGCGCCACCCCGGGATGCTCTCGAATTTGTCCAACGTGCCACCCGTGTGCCCGAGCCCACGCCCGGACAATTGGGGAACCGCCAGACCGAAACTCGCGACCAGTGGCGCCAGAGGAAGGGTGATCTCGTCGCCGACACCTCCGGTGGAATGCTTGTCCGTCGTCTTCTTCGACAACCCCGAAAAGTCCAAGCGTTCGCCGGAATTGACCATCGCGGCGGTTAAGTCGTTGATTTCAGTCGACACCATCCCCTGTTGGAAAATCGCCATTGTCATCGCCGACATCTGTTCGTCCGCGACGTAGCCGCGGGTGTACGCGTCAACCAACCAGTCAATCTGCGCGGTGGACAGCTGTCCACCATCACGCTTGATTTTGATGAGGTCGACCGCGTCGTACGGCTCTATCGTGGTCATTCGCATCCCTCACAGGTAGTCGCCGTGGCCGGGTCGGTCAAGGCGTACGCGTCCAGTTCCCGCGGCCCGAAGGCGTCGGGCAGCACCTGGTCAATCGTTCGAAACCCGGACACGGTCTCGAGAATCATGCCGGGCGCCGAGTGCTCGTACAACAGTTGTCGGCAACGGCCACACGGCATCAGAACCGCTCCGTTTCCATCGACACACGTGAAGGCGACGAGCTTGCCACCGCCGCTCATGTGAAGCGCACCGACCAGCCCGCACTCGGCACAGAGCCCAACCCCGTAACTTGCGTTTTCGACGTTGCAGCCGCTCACAATGCGACCGTCATCGACGAGCGCCGCGACCCCCACGGGAAAGTTGGAATACGGCGCGTACGCCCTTTTCATCGCGTCGTTCGCGTGTTGCCGCAGTTCGTCCCAGTTGATGTCCGACACAGTTATCCCTTGATATACGGTTTACCGGTCGCCGCGGGCGCCCGAACACGCCCGACAAAACCGACAACCGCGATGAGAGTGACGACGTAGGGGACGATTGTGATGAAGTCGGTCGGGATGCCGGGGCTCACCTGGTTTGCCCAGATTCGAAGCACGATCGAGAACCCGAATAACAGCGCTGCCGCCGCGGCCGAGAACGGGTGCCAACGCCCGAGGATGACCACCGCGAGAGCGATGAAGCCTTGTCCGCCGGACATGTTCCGACCGAATGCGCCGACCGCGCCGATTGTCAGCGCCGCGCCGCCGAGTCCCGCGACGAGACCACCGAAGGTGACCCACCAGAACCGTGTGGCGGCCACGTTGATGCCGACGGTGTCTGCGGCGAGCGGGTGTTCGCCGACCGACCGCGCGCGAAGTCCGAGGCGCGTCTTGAACAGGATGAACCACAGGGCGGGAATGATGAGGTACGCGAGGTAGGTCGTGATTCGCGCTTCGAACAGCGCGGGCCCGATGATGGGAATCGCCGACAGCCCCGGGATGGGGATGATGGGGAACGTTCCCGGGAAATTCGAGTTCTGCCCGTCGTTGCTCAGCCATTGGGCGTAAAGGAAGTTGGTGATTCCCAAAACGAGAACGTTGAGGACGACGCCGACGATGATCTGATCGACGAGGTACTGGATCGAGAACACCGCGAGAACCATGGACAACAGCGCCGCACCGATCATCGCCACAATCAAGCCGAGGTACAGGTTGTCGGTGAGCGAACCCACAACGGCGGCGAGGAACGCACCGGTGAGCAGTTGCCCTTCAATCGCGATGTTGACGACACCGACCCGCTCAGACATGATTCCCCCCATCGCTCCGAGAGCGAGAGGAACCGCGAGCACGACGGCGTTTCCAAGGATGAACGCGAACGGAAGCGAGTTACCGGCCGCCAGCCACGCCAGCAGTGCGACCACCGCGAGAAGCCCAAACACCAGCGTCAGCCACAGCGGGGTGACGAGTTTGCGCCGGGCCATCACGAACGACACCGCCGCGATGCCGACGAGGATCACGCCGAGGACGATTCCCACGACGTTCGACGGGACCAGGAAATCGGGCAGATGGATGACGTCGTCCTCTTTCGACCACTGGATCGCCACGATTTCCGACTTGCCGGCAATTCCAAAGGCGCCAAGGACAAACACGGCGAACGCCGCCATCAGATAGGGCGTCTTCGTGGAGACCTTCGCATCCACTTGCGAGAACAACCCGGGAGTCACGACCGTGCTCATTTCACATCACCTTTCCGGGTGAGTTTCTGCCACCAGTCGGATATCACCGTGGTCTTCTGGGGCGCCGGAAGGCGGAAAATCGCACGGACGAGCGGCGGTGCCGCGATGAACAACACGATGAATCCCTGCACCACACCGGTGATTTCCGGGGCCAACCCGATCACCTGCATTTGAGGAGCGCCCGCTTTGAAGGCCCCGAACAACAGTCCGGCGAGCAACACACCGGGGGCGGTCGATGACCCGAGGAGCGCCACCGTGATGGCGTCGAATCCGATGGTTCCGTCGATGTCGGGAGTGAGTCCGGCACGAACGCCCAGCGACTGGTTGGCGGCAGCAATTCCGACGAACGCCCCGGACACCGCCATCGCCAGAACGAAGGTCCGCTCGACGTTGATGCCGGCGGTGCGCGCCGCATCGGCGTTGTGACCGACCATTCGGAACCGGAATCCCAGCGTCGACCGTTCCATGAGCCACCAATAGACGAAGACACCGACCAGCGCGAGAATGAATCCGGCGTGCAAAGTGAAATCGGGCCCGAGCAACAGCGGCAACTGAGCGCTCTCTGCGGGTGCGTCGGACTTGGGCGTTCCGCCGCCGTCCACTTCGCGCAACAACTCCGGCGTGCGGAAGAAGAACGTGAGAATTCCGGCCGCGATGTAGTTGAGCATGATCGTGACGATCACTTCGTGGGCGCCGGTTCGTGCCTTGAGGAAACCGACGACGGCACCGTAGGCCGCCGCACCGAGAATCGCGACGAAGACCGCGACGACGAGGTGGACTCCCCACGGGAGTTCGACTCGGGTCGAGATCCAGGTTGCCCAGAGCGCTCCGAACAACAGTTGTCCGCTGGCCCCGATGTTGAACAGACCGACGCGGAACGCGAGGGCAACACCCAGACCCGATGCGATGAGCGGCCCAGCAAAACGCAGGGTCTCGGTCATCGGCCGAACAGCGGCCTCGAGGTTGTCGGCGTTGTAGTTGTAGATTGACCCCCGAAACAACGCCGAATACCCGTCCGCGATTGCCGTCCACGCCGCACCGAGAGCGTCGGCGGGTCGCGCCGTGAGGTACTGAGCGGCAGCGAGGAATTCTTCGCTCGAGAACACCATGAACACTGCGCCGACGAGGAAACCCAACGCGACCGAGAGGATGGCGCGGGTTGCGCCACCCGACATGATCTCGCGGATGACCGCTTGTCCGCGGTTCACCGGCGTTGTTTCTGTCACGTCGCTCATACCGTTGCTCCTGCCATCATGCGACCCAGTGTCTCGCGTGGGGTCTTCGCATCCACAATCCCGACAATACGTCCCCGATACATCACCGCGATTCGATCGGCGAGCGCCGTCACTTCGTCCAACTCGGTCGACACAATGACCACGGGCTTGCCCGCGTCCCGCGTCGCGATGATGCGCTCGTGGATGAACTCAATCGAGCCGACATCGACTCCGCGCGTGGGCTGAGACGCAATCAACAAATTGAGGTCGCGGCTGAGTTCGCGAGCGACGACCACCTTCTGTTGATTGCCGCCGCTCAATTTTTTGGCGAGGGTCAGTTGGGACGGGGTCCGCACGTCGTACTCAGAGATGAGTTGAGTGGCAATCCGTTCGCGATTCGCAAAATCTATGCTGAGCCCTTTGGCAAAGGGCGGACCATACGACCGATTGATCATGAAGTTTTCGGCGATCGTGAAGTCTCCGACCAATCCGTCTGTGGAACGGTCTTCGGGGATGTACCCGACACCCGCGTCGATCACCTGGCGCACGCTCGCGTGGGTGATGTCCAATGACCCGAGGTGGATTGTTCCAGCGGTCGGAGCGCGCAGCCCGACGAGCGCCTCGGCCAGTTCGGTCTGTCCGTTGCCCTGGACGCCCGCGATGGCGAGGACTTCGCCCGCACGAACCTCGAAGGACACGTCGTCCACCACTTTGTTGTTTCGGTCGCCCACAACGGTGAGACCCGAAACGGATAGCCCTGCCTCGCCACCGGTGGACGCTTTTTTCGTGACCGAGAGTTCGACCGCGCGGCCCACCATCATCGTCGCCAGAGCGGATGCCGAGTCGGTCGGCTTTGCTTCGCCGACGACCGCACCCAATCGGATGACAGTGATGCGGTCCGCCACGGCCTGAACCTCGCGAAGTTTGTGCGTGATGAACACGATGGAGGTCCCCGCTTTCGCGAGACCCTTCATGATCCCCATCAACTCGTCGGTTTCTTGGGGGGTCAACACCGCGGTCGGTTCATCGAGGACGAGGACTTTGGCGTCGCGCGCCAGTGCCTTGATAATCTCGACTCGTTGCTGAGCACCGACGGGAAGGTCTTCAACGCGGGCG
>CAMDKN010000104.1 GCA_945901035.1 Gulosibacter massiliensis
ATGCCCCGTTCGATGAAAGCGGCTGTCCACACCGGCAAATCTGACCGACTCGACATAGTTACTGTCGAGCTCGACGATCCGAAAGCCGGCGAGGTGCTGATTCGAATGGGTGCGTCGGGAGTTTGCGGTTCCGACCGCCATGTTGTTGACAGCGAGTGGCCGATGCCGACTCCCACTGTTTTGGGTCACGAAGGAGCAGGAGTCGTGGAATCGGTCGGGTCCGGTGTCACAACGGTTCAACCGGGTGATCACGTCATCCTTTCGTGGTTCGCGCCGTGTCAAAAGTGCCGATCCTGCTCCGAGGGTAAATCCTGGGCGTGCACGCGCACGCGGTCGGTGGAGTGTGTGATGCCGGACGGCACCACACGCCACACCATTGCGGGTAAACAGGCTTTCCCGTATCTGGGCCTCGGAACAATGGCGGAGTACACGGTCGCACCCGAATCGGCTGTTGTCAGGATCCCCCGCGAGGTCCCGTTTGATGTTGCGAGCCTGATTGGCTGTTCCGTCACCACGGGCGTAGGTGCGGTCCTCAACAATGCCAAGGTGACCGCGGGGTCATCGGCCGTTGTGATCGGCTGCGGGGGCGTGGGGCTCTCGGTCATTATGGGCCTCGCTCTTGCGGGGGCCAACCCCATCATCGCGGTGGACATCAGCACCGAAAAATTAGACGCCGCGGTTCGCTTTGGCGCGACGCACACGGTCGTTGCGGGCGACAACATGGTCGCGGGAATCAAGGAAATCGTCGCCGAGGGCGTCGACTATTCGTTCGAGGCAATCGGTCGCGTGGGAAGCATCGAGGAACTGCCGAGCATCACGCGGGCCGGCGGGACCGCGGTCATTGTCGGATTGCCACCCGTTGGTCATCGGGCAACCATTGACCCCCTGAGCTTCGCCGAACTTGGCCTCACCCTCGTGGGGTCAAACTACGGAGGATCCGTTCCTCTCGTGGACTTCCCGCGAATCGCCGAACTGTACCTCGCGGGTAAGTTACCCCTCGATGACCTCATCTCGGATCGAGTGGGGCTCGCCGATGTCAATGACGCTCTGGACGCGATGCGGCGGGGTGAGCGCACGCGCTCCGTGATTGTTTTTTAGCGTGGCTCCTCAGGCCGAACGTCGGGGTGATTCCCGGGTCCGTGTCGGCGCTGTACAGTTCGAGCCGGTTCACGGCGATGTCGACGCGAATCTAAACCTGGCGCGCGGCCTTCTTGTGGCCAATGATGGCCCGAAACCCGCGATAGTCGTGTTCCCCGAGATGGCGCTGACGGGGTACATCTGGTCGAGCGCCTCCGAAATTCTTCCGCACGCCGTGAAATGTAGCGACCCCGCGACGCACGCGGAGTGGATTTCCCTGGCAAGAGAAAGCGGTTCCTGGCTGGTCATCGGTCACCCCGCCGTCGACGAGGCCACCGGACTGCTCTACAACCGCTGCACGCTCGTGTCACCGACCGAGGTAGTGGGACATTACGACAAGACCTGCCTCTTTGTCGAAGATCTTTCGTGGGCGACAGCGGGTGACTCGATTCCACCGCTGTGGGACACCCCGATCGGACGAGTCGCCCCGTTGATCTGCGCGGATTTGGATTATCCCGAACCGATCGAGTCGGCCGTGTCCCGCGGTGCGGAGGCGATCGTTTTTCCCACCGCGTGGGTGGCGGAGCCCGCGCCCAGTGCCACCTGGACGCTTCGCGCGGCGGAATACGAGGTGCCGATCATCGCAGCGGACCTGATTTGCACCGACCGAGGAGTCGTCTTCAGCGGCGGAAGTTGCATCATTGACCGCGACGCGAATGTGCTTGCCTCGAACGATTATGGGGCCGGCCTTGTGGTAGCAGACATCGAGATGGGACCGACCCGACCATTAGCGACGCCCGGTGTCCGGAAACCCGACATTCACGTCCACCGTCTCACCGGATCTGTTCCGGGCGACGCGCCGAACGCCGTCACCATCAGCGTCTGGTCGGGTGGCCCGTCAGCGGCCCCTCCGGCACCACCGACGACGGGGAAATCGCCACACCTCATCGTTCTGCCGACAACCGAAGAATCGCGCGACGACTGGATTTCGCGGATGCAATCGTATTCATCGCGTCATGACGCGTTTGTTGTTCAAGGACGGCAATCGGCCGAGGGCGGGCCGGCTGAGATCCTCATCGCCGCACCGGATTCCCTTTTCGTCACGTTCACCCCTTCCGAAACCACCCCGTCCGCCGCACTTCTCGACCTATCGGGAGTTCTGGTCGGCGTTATGCCCAATTCGGGCTTGGCGTCCAATACTGTCTCGCGTTCACTGTCGATCCGTGGCGCTTCGGTCATCGTGGGTCAAGGCGCTCATGCGCTTCCGCCGCCTCGGGGTTCGGTGACAACTCGAGCGCCCTTTCCGGATGGATTGGGAGATGCCGACCCCACCTTTGGGCACCCCATCCGGTTTCGGGCCGGGGATGCAAATGTGTGGATCGGGTTCTGTTCCGAAAACGATTCCGTCCCGTCGGGGATCTTCAGCCCAGACCATGTCACGTGGCCACGCAGCGAGAGCCTCGGGGTATCCGAGCAGTGGATCTCACAGACCTGCTCGGTGGACCCGTCGGATTACTGGGGTCGAAGTGCCGCGTCCAAGCCACTCGTTTTGTCGCGCAATCTCGCGCTCTATGAGGATTCGTTCCGCACCACCATCACTCAACGTCCGTGGTTGACATCGGCGTCAGATGATGAGAGTCGCCCCTCGTGACAACCGAGGTATGTGAACCCCGGCGGTCACCACGTTCGTAACGGGTACGTCTCCAACGCGTGTCGGACGGCGGGCATGTCAAGATCGAACGAGCGGTACGCCGTGTCGGTGGCCGCGACGATTTGGGCGTAGTGCTGCCCCCGCGCTTCGCACACAACTCGCTGCCATTGACGCCACTTCGGCTGGAATTGGCGTTGGGACCCCCAACCCTTCGATTTCTCCGGGGTCAGGATGATGACGGTCGTGTCAGGACCCACGAACATCGACGTCAAGGCCTGACTTCCAATCTCGGAAACAACGACGCGTGCGGCCCGGAAATGCTGAATTTGACGGTCAATCGGATGGTCCGTCGGATGCCACGTGGTGAAACCGATCGAATTCAGGTACTCCTCGAGTTCCTCTTTGTTCGACGCACCCGAGCGTTTTTCGTCGGGTCTCCGCGCGACGTACAGCAATTCCGGAAGTGTCGGGTCGTCGGGAATTCCCGCCGTGAACGAGCTCACCATCCGTTCCATTCGATTCTTGTCTTGAACCCGAACGAGTCCGGGACGTGAAAGGTGCGTCGGAACCAGAAGGTTTTCGACGTAAACAAACTGATCGCGTTCCGACGTCGGATATCGCTGAACGCCCTCTTCGCGGATACCAAGGCGGGCAAGGAGACTGCTGTCACCCCATGGAGTGTTGAGAATCGTCGCGTCCGGGAAATGTTCGTGAAGGGTGGTGAGCCGCGGAAGGCGATGAAGAAGCCAGTGCCCGTAGGCGCGCGCTCGCGTCAGTGTTGTTCCGAGTGTGCCGGAGTACTCGGCGATCACGCTGGTGGGCGGGATGGGTTCACTAAACGTTCTCGAGCCGAAAAATGGCGAAAGGATCGTTTTACCGGCGAGCGTGACAATCTGATTATCGGGCGACACCAGAGCTTCTTTCACGCTGATGACCGCCTCCGGAGCCATGAGGTCGCGTCGGTCTCGAGGGCGCTTTCCGAATCGCCAATAACGGGCGGCTTCGAGGTCGAGCCATTTTCCGTTGACATACGCGACGTCCGACGCAAGACGACCCGCTTCGATGGGATCATGCGAGACGTACTCCAACTGAATACCCGTCGGCAGGTTTTTCCCAGACAGGAATTTGTCGGCGAGCACGATTTTGGGTGCGGTGGTCAACTGCTTCGCCATGTGTGTAAATTCTCCGATTGGGTAAGGGATGCTGATTTTTCCCGCATGTAGTGATGAGGGCATCTACTGGTAGATTACGACAGATGGTCATGTAAATCTCTCGCTTCGTTCGCGGATTACTCAGCCGATGAAAATGGTTACCGTGTCACAATTTCCCTTTCCCCTCGGGGTGTTGTTGTTCAACCGACCCGAGTACGCCGCGCGAACCCTCCGCGGGTTGGCCGGACAGGCCTGTTCAGTGGCCGATAACCGAGTCGTCATCGTTATCGACGGGTACAGCGGCTCCAAGGCTCAATTCTCGGGGCAATCAGATCTCACCACCGAGGTTGCTCGAATTGCGCGAGACGTCTTCCCCGGCGCAACAATCATCCCGTCGCCGCACAATCTGGGCATTGCCGCCGCATTTGACCTTCTCGAACGCACCCTTCGTGAACGCGACCCGAAAGCCGAGTGGTACGCATTCTTTGAGGAGGACTATGTCCCCCACGAAAACTACCTCGGGATTCTCGCCGAGCTAGCCCATCAGGCGACGAAGCTGCCCGAGATTGGGGCCATTACCGCAACCGGAGAGTTGTTCGGTGAACGTTCGCGTGGCGTCAATAGTGTGTATCCGTTATCGCGTCTGTGGGCCTTTCTGATGCGCCGATCCCATCTCGACGAGCGTCGTCCACTAATCGATCGGTACCTTTCTGCGCTCTCCGAATCGTCATATTGGGAGCGAAACAAACCCGCCATTGCCCGAGCCCTTGCTAGCGACGGAGTGCTTCCGATTGGGGTGAGTCAGGACCAGGTGAAGCTCACCTTACTCGGGCACTTTGGACGATACGGAATATCCACCGGGTCGACTCAGGGTGAATACATCGGTGTCATCGGTGAACACATGGGCGAAGATTCCTACGCTCGCTTTGGCTTTGAAAAGTTCGCCGATGCCTTCGATGCGTCGCAGGTGGACCTCACTGCGCTGGCGCCGGCTTTGGCTCATGA
>CAMDKN010000105.1 GCA_945901035.1 Gulosibacter massiliensis
CCACGGGTTGTTGCGGTCGGGGGAGCGCGAACAGGTCGAGCGCGATTTCGTTGCGGCGACGGGCGTTCGCCTCGTGACCATCGATGTCGCCGACAAGTTTTTGTCGGAACTCGCGGGGGTGACGGACCCGGAAGAGAAGCGCAAAACCATCGGTCGGGAATTCATCCGCGCGTTTGAAACGGCCGAAGCCGACCTCGTCGCCGAAGCGGCGAACGCGGGCAAAAAGGTGCGATTCCTGGTGCAGGGGACGCTCTATCCGGATGTGGTGGAGAGCGGTGGCGGAAGCGGAACCGCAACTATTAAATCCCATCACAACGTGGGCGGACTGCCCGACGACCTTCAGTTCGAACTGGTCGAACCGCTGCGCGAATTGTTTAAGGACGAGGTTCGCGCGATCGGTCGTGACCTCGGCCTGCCCGAATTGATTGTCGGACGCCAGCCGTTCCCCGGACCGGGTCTCGGTATTCGCATCGTGGGCGAAGTGACGAAAGAGCGGCTCGAGATTCTGCGTGCCGCCGACGCGATTGTGCGCGCCGAACTGACCGACGCGGGCCTCGACGGCGACATCTGGCAGTGCCCCGTCGTGTTGCTGGCCGATGTTCGATCGGTCGGCGTCCAGGGCGACGGCCGAACCTATGGCCACCCCATCGTGTTGCGTCCCGTGTCGAGCGAAGACGCCATGACCGCCGACTGGACTCGCGTTCCCTACGACGTGCTTGCCAAGATTTCGAACCGCATCACCAACGAAGTCAAGGACGTCAACCGCGTCGTTCTCGACGTGACGTCGAAGCCCCCCGGCACCATCGAGTGGGAATAAGAAAAAGGCGCCGATCGCTCGGCGCCTTTTCCGTGAGAGATTGTTAGTCGTTACCGCGGACGATCGCGAGCATGCGCAGGATTTCGAGGTACAGCCAGACGACCGTCACCAGGATTCCGAACGCACCCTGCCACGCGTACACGGCGGGGACTCCGCGCTGAGCGCCGATCTGAATCGACTCGAAGTCGAGAACGAGCGAGTACGCGGCGAGGAACACGACGACGACACCGATGATGAGCCCCAGCGGGATTCCCATGATGTTCGCCGAGCTCAGACCGAATTGTGCGTCACCCGTCACACCCGTGGCGATGAGGATCATGTTCACGATCTGGTACACGAGGTAGCCGACCATGGCGACGGTCACGATTTTGGTCATGCGCGCCGACGAGCGGAAACGTCCCGACAGGAACAGGAACAGGGTGAGCCCGATTACGCCGAGCGTTCCGATGACCGCCTGAGTGACGATGCCGTCCCACATCGAGTTGAAGACCATCGAAATGGCGCCGACAAAGATTCCCTGAAGGACCGCGTACGCGATGATGAGGCCGGGCGACGGCACCTTCTTGAAGGTGTTGACGAGTCCCAGCACGAGACCGCCGACAAGACCAACAATCATGACGAGCGGCGACGCAAACGTCCAACCGACGGCGGCACCGACGAGAAGAACCGCGAAGGCCAGAATCGTCTTGATGGTGGTGTCTTCGACCGTCATCCGACCGGTCTGGCCGGGCGTTGCGGCGGGCATGTCGTAGGCCGCTTCAAGGGTTGCGCTGTCGTCCGGAGAGGATTTCGGAGCCTTCGTTGCGTTCGGGCCGTACATCGCTTCGAGTTCGTCGCGCGAAACCTGTCCGGGGCGGAAGGCCGCGTTGCGCGAGAAAGCGGGATTGGAATTCATGGACACTCCTTCTAAGTGTTGGTGAATAGTAACGAGCCTAGAGCGTTTTTCTAAAAATTTCCTGTGAGGTTAGAGCGAGGCCCACCACAGATACACCAGCACTCCACCGACCAACCACACCACGCTCGCGATCGCACCGAGTGACATCGCGACCGTGCAGAGACGAAGGCCACTCTCGCCCGATCGCCGGATTTGCTCGCGGGCAAACCACCCGAGCGGCAGGGCCATTGGTGACACCAGTCCACCAAGAATCACGGCGAGAATCGCTGTCGGATTGGTGCGGGGTTTCGCACGCGGCTCGGTCACGTCGTCACTCTAACCAACCTCCGAGTCGCTGTCGGTGAGGACGCGTAAACTCGAACCCACATGTCGAACTCTCCCGCCGCAATCGATCCCGCCGACCCGCTCCTCGAAGGGCTGAACCCGCAACAGGCCCGCGCGGTGACTCATCGCGGTCCCGCGCTGCTGATCGTCGCCGGTGCCGGTTCGGGCAAGACCGCGGTTCTGACGAGGCGCATCGCGTTGTTTCTGAAAACGCGCGAGGCGTGGCCCAGCCAAATCCTCGCCATCACCTTCACCAACAAAGCGGCGGCCGAAATGCGCGAGCGGATAGGGATGTACATCGGGGACGAAGCTCGCGGGATGTGGATTTCCACGTTCCACTCGGCGTGTGTGCGCATCCTGCGCAACGAAGCCGCCCGATTCGGTTTCCCCGCCGCATTCACGATTTATGACTCGGCGGACTCGAAGTCGCTTGTGAAACGAATCCTCAAAGAGTTCGAGGCGGACTCGATGGGGCTCACCCCCGGCGGAGTGTTGTCCAAAATTTCGCGTCTCAAAAACGAACTCATCGACGTGGATGCATTCGCGAGCCAGGCGAACCCGAACGACCCGAACGAGATGATGTTCCTCGAGGTTTTTCGTCGGTACACCCAGGAACTTCGCCGCGCCAACGCTTTTGATTTCGATGACCTCATCGGCCAAACAGTGTTCCTGTTCCGCGCATTCCCCGAGGTGCGGGCGCTGTACCAACGGCGATTCCGGCACGTGTTCGTCGACGAGTATCAGGACACCAACAAAGCGCAATACGAACTGATTCACGAATTGACGAGGCCCGTCAAGCCCGAACACACGCCCGTCGAAACGCCGCCGGTCTTGTTCAACGAACAGGGCGGAATCGACGCGGCGACGCTGACGGTCGTGGGCGACTCGGATCAATCGATTTATGCGTTCCGTGGGGCGGACATTCGCAATATCCTCGAGTTCCGTCAGGACTTCCCGGGCACCGACGTGGTGGTGTTGGAACAGAATTATCGGTCGACCCAGAACATCCTGGACGCCGCCAACGCCGTCATCGGCAACAACTTCGACACGTCGATGAGCAAGCGGTTGTTCTCGGATCGCGGCCCGGGGGACCGAATCACCGGTTTCACGGGGGTGACCCAACACGACGAAGCGCAGTTCGTCGCGGACGAAATCGACAACCTGCACAGCGGCGGGATGGCGTACCGCGACATCGCGGTGTTCTACCGAACCAACGCGCAAACCCGTGCTCTGGAAGACGTGCTCATGCGCTCGGCGGTCCCGTATCGACTCATCGGCGGCACCAAGTTTTACGAACGCATGGAAATCAAGGACGTGTTGGCGTATCTCGCCGCCGTCGCCAACCCCGACGACGGACTAGCCCATCGGCGCATTCTCAACACTCCGAAACGCGGCGTAGGTGACGTGAGCGAATCGGCCATCCAGCGATTTGCCGATGACAACCAGATCTCGTTCCGGGAGGCGATGCGACAGATTGACTCCGTGGGCATCGCGGCAAAGGCCACCGCGACGATTCGCGAGTTTGTCGCCATGCTCGACCGCGTGTCGGCCCTCGTGGACACCGCGAAGGTCGTGGACGTTCTGATGGCGTTACTCGAGGGCACCGGGTATCTCATCCTTCTTAAGGAAAGCCGTGACCCGCAGGAAAATGCCCGCGCCGAAAACGTCGAGGAACTCGTCGGGCTCACCCGCGAATTTCAGGTGAAAATGCCCGACGGAACGCTCATCGACTTCCTCACCGAAGTGGCGTTGTCCTCGGCGGTCGACGACCTCGATGACGAGAGCGGAACCGTCAGCCTCATGACCCTGCACACCGCGAAAGGGCTCGAATTCGACGCGGTGTTCATCACGGGAATCGAAGAGGAAATCCTGCCGCACCGCATTTCCGTGGCCGAAGCGGGCGGGATTCAAGAGGAACGCCGACTGTTCTACGTCGGAATCACCCGAGCCAAAAAGAAATTGCACCTGTCGCTCGCAACCTCGCGCGCGACATTCGGCGAGATCGCGTCGTGCATGCCGAGTCGATTCCTCGCGGAGATTCCGAACGACCTCGTCGATTGGCGCGAATCGGGCCGACGAGCATTGTCGCCGTCGTTCGAGCGCCGGTCGTGGGACGCCCCGGCGAAACCCCGCACCGAATGGACGGGCGCCATTACGCGCGAGGTGCGCGATAACTCGGGATTGGAACTCGAAACCGGTGACCGAATTCGTCACGAGGACTTCGGGGAGGGCCGCGTGCTCGGGGTGACCGGCGACGGCGCGAAGCGCATCGCCGAGGTGATGTTCGACGGCGTGGGTAAAAAGAAACTGCTCATCAAGATTGCGCCGATCGAAAAGCTCTGAACACGATCCGTTTCGGCGGACCCTCGCGCGGGTGGGCGGTAGGCTGTAACACGGTCGTGAGGCAGTGAGCCCCGACTTTTCCAGACTTGTGGCGATTGGATGATGGTGGATCTTTACGAGTATCAAGCCCGTGACATGTTCGAAAAGCACGGCGTTCCGGTTCTTCAGGGAATCGTCGCCGACACCCCCGAGGAGGCCCGTGCGGCCGCCGCGAAAATCGGTGGACTGACGGTCGTCAAGGCCCAGGTCAAGGTCGGTGGACGCGGTAAAGCCGGTGGCGTCAAGGTCGCCAAGACTCCGGACGACGCGTTCGAGGCCGCCCAGGCGATTCTCGGTCTCGACATCAAGGGTCACACCGTTATGCGCGTCATGGTTGCCGAGGGTGCCGCGATCGCGCAGGAATACTATTTCTCGGTGCTGCTCGCCCGCGCCAACCGTTCGTACCTGTGCCTTTGTTCGTATGAGGGCGGCATGG
>CAMDKN010000106.1 GCA_945901035.1 Gulosibacter massiliensis
CCCGGCGGGGCCTACTTAGGCAGAGCCGTGACTGACGACGCCGAGGACACACTCGGTTGGGAACCGACCGCCTTACTGGATATTCTCGGAGGAGACCTTTTTCTCACAACCTTGGAGCTGCCCGTGGCGAAGCACACTGTGGTCATCGGTGAAGCGTTAATCGATCTCATTCAGCAGGAGGATAGTCGTTTTGTCGCGAAGCCCGGAGGCGCTCCGGCAAATGTCTCGATCGCCCTTGCTCGACTTGGTGTCACTGTGAGTTTTGCGGGTCGAGTGAGTACCGACAAGTTTGGTGACACGATTCGCGCGTGGCTGGGGCCCGAGGACATAGACCTGTCTCTCGTCGAGAGTACGAATGACCCCACGTCACTCGCGGTCGCTTCTCTCGACTCCGAAGGTAAGGCTGACTACAGCTTTTATCTGAAAGGGACGGCAGATTGGGGGTGGACGCCCGGCGCCTTCACGAAGCTTGAAAACGAACCACCGGCGGCTTTGGTCATTGGTTCTTTGGCAACGGTCATAGAGCCGGGCGCTTCAGTGATTGAGAGCCTCGCATCCCACCTTTGGAAACGGGATCTGTCCACGGTCACAATCGACGTCAACATTCGCCCCGGTTTGGGCTTCAAACGTGAACAGGAAACCGTGCGGGTCGAACGGCAAATCTCGCTCGCACACATCGTGAAGGCATCGGACGATGACCTCGCGTGGCTGTATCCGAATCGGATTCCCATTGACACGGCGCGCGCGTGGTCGATGGGCGGGCTGTACGTCATCATGACGTGTGGCGCCGAAGGAGCCACACTCTTCACGCCGACCGGTGACACAATTAGCGTCAGTGCGCCGGTGATTGATCTGGTGGATACGGTGGGGGCGGGTGACTCGTTTCTGGGCGCGACGCTTTTCGGCCTTCAGCGACTCGATGCGTTAGGCAACAATGCCTTAGGTCGCCTCGCTGCGGTCTCGCGAGACGAGTGGGTTTCCCTCCTCGAACTGTCTGCTCGGGTTGGCGCAATCACTTGCTCGCGCGCGGGCTGCAATCCTCCGACGGCAGCCGAACTCGGTCTTTAGCCGACGCTTGCCGTCTGACGCGGATCCAGACGGTCGTGTTGGCTGGCAATTCTTTCCCCGCAAGAGGAGAACTGCTCAAAATCACGTCACCGGCAGGCATTGCCACAGCCTCGGAACCGAAGTTCGTCAGATTGTGCCAGCCATCGGCTCGCGAGAAGTGAAGAACGTCCCGCGAGCTGTCGACCCAAGCCAAATGTTCGGAGTGATTGAGACTCTTTCGCAGGCGAAGGGCATCCCTGTACATCTCAAGAGTCGATCCAGCGACGCCGTCCTGTGACGCCACCGAGAGCGCCCCAAACCAGGCGGGTTGCGGCAGGTGTGAGCAGTCCGACCCGAAGCCGAACGACGAGCCGTCGGACTTCCACGCTAACGGAACGCGGCAGCCGTCGCGGCCCTTCCGCACGTGTTCCGAACGCTCCCAGATCGGGTCTTGAAGGGCCTGCGCTGGCAAATCAGCAACTTCGAACAGACCCAGTTCTTCACCCTGGTAAAGATAAGTACTCCCGGGAAGTGCAAGGAGCATCATTGTCACTGCGCGGGCCCGTCCAACCCCAAGCTCACGGTTCAACTCTGGTTTTGTGCCATCTGTCAGCAGCCACTGGTTGAGGTCTGTGCCCTCCGGTAATCCAAACCTCGTCGCGTGCCGAACAACATCGTGATTGGACAAAGCCCATGTCGACGACGACCCGTGGGCAGTCGCCTGGGAAAGGCTCGAGGCAATAATCGACTGGTACTCCTGTGCCGACCACGGCGTGTTGAAGAGTGCGAAATTGAATGATTGCCCGAGCGTCTCAGAACTCGCGTAGCGGTTCAACCGGTCGATGGGAACACCGGCTTCGGCAACCGCAACTCGGGGCGGGTCATACGAGTTGAAGATCTGACGCCATCCCCGATAAATCTCAATGGTTTCATCCCGGTCGAACAAGTGATGAGATCCGTCCGAGGGGATACTCTCCAGTTCATAGCTCGCACCCGTGGGGTAGGACGGATAGGGCTCCGACATGTCCTTGGTCAGAGCGTGTGCCACGTCAATGCGGAAACCGTCCACTCCACGGTCAGACCAGAACCGGATTGTCTTCTGGAAGTCCTCAACGACCTCGGGGTTGTCCCAGTTGAAGTCCGGCTGTTCTGGAGCGAACAAGTGCAGGTACCACTCCCCCGGCGTTCCATCAGGATTTGTTGTTCGGGTCCATCCCGTTGGTCCGAAGTGCGATGCCCAATTGTTCGGCGGAATCTCGCCTGACTCTCCGCGACCCTCGCGGAAGATATACCGCGCGCGCTCCGGCGAGCCGGGAGGGGACAGCAGCGCGGCGCGGAACCAGGCATGCTGATCCGAGGAGTGATTGGGCACGATGTCAACGAAGACACGAATCCCTTGCTCGTGACAGGCAGCAATCATCCTGTCAACGTCGTCGAGGGTGCCCAGCCGAGGATCGACATCTCGATAGTCAGAGACATCGTAACCCCCGTCTGCGAGAGGCGAAGGGTAGAAAGGACTCAGCCACACCGCATCAACACCCAGGTTCGCCAGATAGTCGACCCGTGACGTTACCCCGCGAATATCGCCGAGGCCGTCGCCATTGGAATCAGCAAAAGATCGTGGGTAGACCTGATAGACAACGGCATTGCGCCACCAGTCAGGATCGCCTGCCAAAAACACCGATTCGGGCATCTTTCTTCTCTTCCTTGAGCCTCAGATCGCGCCAGAAATGGTGGAGTACGGTAGGGTCGACGCGCGTCGAAAAATTCTACCGCGATAACAGGAATCAACAACAGCGTCTCTTACTGAAACCTGCCCGAGCCTTAGGAACGAGAAGGGACTGTGCCGCGATGCTTTCACGAGTTGATGACTGGGTTTGGGATTCATGGTTCGCCGTGGACGGTGTCACTCTCCACGCGTTCACACTAACGGCGCCTCGGGCACTCGGTGATCCGGAATTGCGACACATCAACGCGCGGATTGGGCACTCTGTATCCCAAGACGGAATCTCGTGGACCCACCTTGAGGACGCGCTCGGACCGACCGGGACCGACTCGTTCGATGGGCAAGCCACGTGGACAGGCTGCGTCGTGCACGTTGAAGACCAGTGGCACATGTTCTACACCGGGATCAATAAGCGAAACCGGGAGCGCGAACAAGCTATCGGCCACGCAGTCTCGACGGACCTCCTCAATTGGAAGAGGGTGTCTGTCACCGCATCCGCCCGAGCAACAGACGCCTACGCACTTCTGGGGAACCAGCACGATGGCTCAGAACACTTCAGAGACCCCTGGGTTTTCCGCTACGACAATGCTTGGCACATGCTTGTCACGGCCAGTGATCCCGCCGGCTGGGGAACAATCGGACACGCGACGTCAGACAACCTCGTCGATTGGACCGTTGGTTCCCCTTTGGTCTCGGACAGCGGCTTTCGCCAATTAGAGGTAACCCAGACGATTTGCATCGATGGGAAATGGATTTTGATCTTCTGCGCGGCGGAAAGAGACGTACTACGCGACGATGTTGTTGCCGGCTGGGGAACATATTGTGCGCCCGCTGACGGCCCGGTCGGGCCGTTCCATCTCGACAAAGCCGAACTCTTTGCCCCCAACATCTACGCGGCGCGCGCAGTGAGTTTCCGTAACGAGTGGGTCTTGCTTGGCTTTCTGAGCGATGGGACGGAATCGGGCTTTGAGGGTGCCATTTCGGATCCTGTGCCCATGCGGGTCAACGACCGCGGTTTGCTCGAGATCGACCCACAGCAGTCTCGGGGTTAGCCTTTTCTACTTAACGGCTCCCGCAGAAACACCCGAGATAATCTGGCGCTGCATCGCGAAATAGAAAATGAGGATGGGTACAACAGACAACACCAGTCCCGCCATGGCGAGCCCGTAGTCAGACGTGTATTTGCCATAGAAGACAAAAACCCTGAGAGGCAACGTTTTCTGGTCTGTGTCGCTCAGAATGATGGACGGGAGGAGGAAGTCATTCCAAATCCACAAGCCATTGATAATCGCCACCGTGGCCGTCACCGGTCCGAGCATAGGCAGAATGACCTTGCGGAAGGTTGTGAACGGTGACGCTCCGTCTATGGCGGCGGCCTCATCTAGTTCGTAGGGAATGTTCGAGATAAACCCGTGATAGAGGAACGTCGATAACGCCACACCAAATCCCACGTAGAAGAGACAGATCGTGATCTGGTTGAAGGGCAGGTTAAAGCCATTTCGACCGAATAGGCCGACGAACGGAATCATCAGGGCTTGGAACGGCACGATCATCGAGGCGACGAGAATCAAGAACGTCACGGCCGAAAACTTGGTCTTCGATCGGGCAAGGTAAAAAGCCAGCATCGACGATGTGACGATGATGGCGGAAACGGCGATGACGGTGATGATGAGCGAATTTCCGAGCGCCGTCCAATATCCCATCCGCGTCATGGCGGCGATGAAGTTGTCCAACTTGAATTCAGTGGGCCACGCAAGGGGGCTGTTGATGATTTCGCGCTTTTCTTTCACCGAGTTCAGCAAAACCAGGAGGAATGGGAAAGCGTAAATCACCGCAAGAACTGAGGCACAAATGAAGAGGAACAGATTGATCCGTTTGGCACGCTTCATCGTTCGACCTCCATTCGCTTGGACACAACGACTTGAAAGAGAGCCACGATGGCAATGACCAAGAACATGATGACCGCCTGTGATTGACCCGTCGCAAAGTTTCCGAAGCCGAACGCTTCCCTAAACACGTGAAGCGAAATCAGCTCTGTTGTTCTGTAGGGATTTCCGCCGGTGAG
>CAMDKN010000107.1 GCA_945901035.1 Gulosibacter massiliensis
CGGGTGGGGTACGCGACAAAAGTCGCCAACGCCTACTTGATTCCACGGTTTGTTGCATTCGCGGCACGGCAACCCGAGCGGGGGCGTCCGCGAGTCTCGCGGGCGTGGAGAGCGTTCGTTCAGGCTATTCGGGTTCTTGCAGGACGCGACGGCTAAAGCACACTACTTTCGCTGCGGATTGTGAAGGGCGCGCCCGGAGGGATTCGAACCCCCAACCGTCTGATCCGTAGTCAGATACTCTATCCGTTGAGCTACGGGCGCACGTTGCCCGGAGACAACCTCACGAGTCTAACAGCAGACGGTTTCGCCCCCAAACTCGCCCGTTCACCGCGAACGCGATTGTCGCCCGCGAAAGTGTTCCATCGTCGTGTTGATGCCAAAAAAGTCTGCGACACGGTCGAAGGCGCGGACGGGTAGTAGTCGAACGAGCGGAAGAATTCTGGCGAACGGTGGCAGAACGAGCGTCGCTCGGCCCCGTTCAATTGCATCGAGGATTTGGCCCGCGACCACGTCCTCGTTCAAAATTGGCAGTAGTGCGGGAAAGCGACTCTGAACACCATCACCCGACTCGGCTCGACACTCGCCGCCGCGTCCATTCTTCTCGTCGCTGGGTGCTCGTCAGCACCGGGCCGCCATAGCGAACGACTCTCAACCTCGCTCGCAACTCTTCGGAAGGCTGCGAGACGGTAGGCTGGAAACTATGAATTCGAAGACTTCCCACGACGAAGACGCGGTTCTCGACGCTCTTGAGGCCGAGGCGATTTGGATGATTCGTGAGGCCGCCAGCGCCTTCCAGAAGCCCGTCATCCTCTATTCAATCGGCAAGGATTCGACCGTTTTGCTGCGTCTTGCCGTCAAAGCGTTCGCTCCCGCGCCGGTGCCGTTCCCCGTTCTGCACATTGACACGACGTGGAAGTTCAAAGAGATGATTAAGTTCCGTGACGATACGGCTCGCGAGAACAATTTGGACCTGGTGGTTCACACCAACCCCGACGGCCGCGACAACAAAATCACCCCGTGGACTCACGGAGCGGACGAATACACCCGCCTGATGAAAACGGTTGCGCTGCGAGCGGCTCTTGATGCGGGCGAATATGACGTCGCCCTCGGTGGTGCCCGTCGCGACGAAGAACGGTCACGAGCCAAAGAGCGAATGTTCAGTCTTCGTGAACCGGGGCATGCGTGGGACCCGTCCAGCCAGCGGCCCGAGTTTTGGCACACCGTCAACTCCACCCTCAAGAAGGGCCAGACGATGCGGGCGTTCCCCATTTCGAACTGGACCGAACTCGACGTCTGGAAATACATCCGCCGCGAGAAACTCGACGTGGTTGACCTGTATTTCTCGAAAGAACGGCCGACCGTTGAACGAAACGGTCAACTGATCATGATCGATGACGACCGCTTTCCGCTTGAACCCGGTGAAGAAGTCGTGAACCGCCGAATTCGTTTCCGCACGCTCGGTTGCTACCCGTTGACCGCAGCCGACGAGGGCGAAGCCGCCTCGGTCGACGCAATCATCGACGAACTGGCGAGGTCGACCACATCCGAACGTTCGGGTCGCTTGATTGACGGTAAAGGCGCATCCTCGATGGAGCGTAAAAAGCACGAGGGGTATTTCTAATGTCGAACGCACTTCTCCGAATCGTCGTCTGTGGTGCCGTCGACGACGGTAAATCGACCGTTCTTGGGCGACTGCTGGTCGAGACGAACTCAATCCCGCTCGACGAGATCGATAACACCCGACTCATGGCCAATGGCGAGGTCGATTACAGCCAACTGACCGACGGGCTCGAGTCCGAGCGCGAACAGGGCATCACCATCGATGTGGCCCACCGTCACGTTTACCTTCCGTCCGGGCGACGCGCAATCCTTTCCGATTCACCCGGCCACGAGCAGTACACCCGCAACATGGCGGTCGCCGCGAGCGAAGCGGACCTCGGCCTGTTGCTTGTCGACGCAGGGAAAGGCGTTCGTGATCAGTCGGTCCGTCACGCCGCGATCAACTCGCTCATGGGCGTCAAGCACATCGTCGTCGCCGTTAACAAAATGGATGTCGTTGGGTACGACCAATCCGTGTTCGACGGAATCGTTGAGGAACTGACGCGGCGGTTCGAACCGTTCGGTTTTGAAGACCTTCAATTCATTCCGGTGTCCGGGATGGTCGGGGACAACGTCACCGTTCCGTCCACCGAGATGCCCTGGGCCAACTCGGTCACCATTCTGTCGGTGCTCGACCAGCCTCGCACCTTCGACCGTTCGGGCGGAGACGGAAGCCTCCGCCTCCCCGTTCAGTTCGTGTCCAAAGCAGGGGACGTCCGCTGGTACGCGGGAACCATTGCGCGCGGTTCGGTCACCGTGGGCGACACCATTCGTGTCTGGCCGGCACTCACCGAAGCCGTTGTCACGGGCATTTATTCACCCAATGAGGCGACCTCAGCAACCAACGAGCAGGCGGTTCACATCACTCTCGACCGCGAGGTCGACATCGCACGCGGTGATGTGATTGTCGGGGCAACCGGCGAGATTCCCTCCTCGCGTGCTCACCTCGCCGACCTCATCTGGATTGACAGCAAGCCTCTCGACACACACGCGTCGTACATTTTGCGGTCGGGCCCCATTGAAATCCCCGCACGTGTCGAAACCGTTCGCTACGTCCGTGACATCACAACCGGAGAGCAGGCGCGTGGTCGAGCACTGAACATGAACGATATTGGCCGGGTTGAAATCATTGCCGACCGCCCAATTCTTCTCGACCCGTACGCCGAGTCAACCCACACGGGCGGTTTCATCCTCGTCGATCGCCTCTCGGCCATGACCGTTGCGGCGGGAATGTCCAAACACCCGCTCGTGCGCGAATCCGATGTCGTCAAACACGATTTCGCCGTCGATCGTGCCGAACGGGAAAAGCTCAACGGATTGCGATCCTGCGTTTTCTGGCTGACCGGACTTCCAGGCTCGGGGAAGAGCACGGTTGCGGACGAACTCGAAAAGTCGCTCATGACACTCGGTCTACGGTCCTTCACCCTCGACGGTGACACTGTGCGGTCAACCTTGTCCGAGGACCTCGGATTTTCGCCCGAGGACCGCAAAGAGAACGTGCGCCGGGTTGCCCGCGTCGCACAACTCATGATGGAAGCCGGACTCGTCGTGATCGTCTCTCTCGTCTCGCCGTTCCGTGATGACCGCGAGATGGCGAAAGAACGATTTGCTGACGGCGATTTCTTTGAGGTGTTCGTCGACACCCCTCTCGAGGTCTGCATGCAACGCGATCCCAAGGGACTCTATGCGAAAAGTCAATCCGACAAATCGATGCAGATGACCGGTGTTGGACAGGGTTACGAAGCGCCGCTCGCCGCCGACGTGACGCTCGACGGTACGCAGCCGGTTGAGGATTCCGTCCAGAACCTTCTGGGTCTCATTCTCAGTCGTCGAATTTAGCGCAATGCCCGAACTTCTGTTTTTGACTCGCAAGTTCGCGGGCGAACTTTCCGTGCGTGTCACCCTCGGGATGATTGGGATGTTCTCGGTTCTGTACCTGCTTGGCCTCGTCCTCGCGGACTCCGTTCCCGAGTGGATCAAATCCTTCGACTGGTTGTTTGCATTTTCACGGGCACTCCGCGCCCTTCCGCCCTGGGACTTTGCCCTCATCGCACTAGCCATCGTCGTGCTTACGGGTTATTTTCAGAGGATCTTCAAGTTTGTTCTTCGCCGGCGAAACACGCTCAACCTGAAAAAGCTTTCGCTCTTTGAGCTCCAAACCGAAGAAACACCCATGTCCAATGCTCAACGGCGTCTGCAGATGCTCGCTCGCGCCCGGGTCATCGGTCGCCTCATGTTGTTTGCGACCGCAATCGGTAACCTGACGGGTTTGATCCTCGCGCTAGCAGTATTCGGCTATTTCCCGTCTGCGGGAATTATCCTGTTCATCCTGCTGACGATGTTGTTCTATATCCCTATCGCGGTCAACAGATGGTTCACGGTGTTTGATCGAAATGAACTAGCGCATCAGCAATTGGCCGACGATCTGCTCGAGGGCGGACGCGACCCGGGGGAAACCGAGATCCACGTGCACACCGAACGGATGCTGATTCGGGCGAAACTGCCGATAACACGCTTCATCATTATTTGGCCGATGCTGAGCATCGTGTTCCCGCTCGCAATTTTTGCCGCCGCCATCGAGTCGTGGATGTACGCGGCCAGTGGGGTCGATTCGGCACTCAACAAGCTTTTACTCGTGCTGATGGCCAGTTCGATACGGTCTATCTTCCAAGCCGTCAACATTCTTGAGACACTCGCGAACCTGACTGCTCGAGCAATACGCCCCGATGCTCTCGACCGTGACGAAGAAGAACTCTAACGAGACGCTGCCGCGATGATTCGTGCGTGAAAATCGCTCCAATCTTTCGGGATTTCCTTAGGCACGGGGAATGTCTTCAACGGCGGTAACTGTGCGACCTGCAGAATCTGCGAGGCCCATTCGTCCGGGTCGTTGGGGGACGCGATGTGAACCCGGTCGGAACCAAACAGGTCACCCAGTTCCGTGAGCGCGCTCGAGTCCGCGGCAACAACCCGCTTTCCACGGCTGAGCGATTCGATCACGGGCAGTCCAAATCCCTCGGCCACCGACGGCACGGCGACAACGGTTGCCGCGTCGTAGATGGCGACCAGCTCAGCGTCGCTAACGATGCCGTGAATGGTGATTCGCGCACGCTGTTCGGTTGTGCAGGACTCAAGTGCCTCCCGGAGCGCGGTGTCCGTCAGCGTGGAATAGCCCGCGAGTATTCCTAGTCGCACGTCGACACCGTCACTAATGAGCG
>CAMDKN010000108.1 GCA_945901035.1 Gulosibacter massiliensis
GGCGAGCTGGGCGACAACGACCTGGTGGATGAGCGGCACGTTGGCCACAACATCGAACACCGAGCCGGGGAGCTCGACTGTGCCGGTCTTCTTGCCGGCGGCGTCAACGATGGATACCTGAGACATGGTCGTTAGGCTCCCTTCACTGCGTTGCGAACGAAGACGAGGCGACCGGCGGGACCGGGAACCGCGCCCTTGATGAGGAGAAGTCCACGCTCGGAATCAACCGCGTGAACCTTGAGGTTGAGGACAGTAACGCGGTCGAAACCCATACGACCAGCCATGCGCATGCCCTTGAAGACGCGCGACGGGGTCGACGAAGCACCGATGGAACCGGGCTTGCGGTGGTTACGGTGTGAACCGTGCGATGCGGAAACACCCTTGAAGTTGTGTCGCTTCATAACGCCGGCGAAACCCTTACCCTTGGACGTTCCGACAACGTCGATGCCCTCGCCCGCGGCGAAGATGTCAACGGTCAGTTCCTGTCCGAGGTTGTAGGTCGCGGCATCCGGCGTGCGGATTTCCGCAACGTGACGACGAGGCGTAACGCCCGCCTTCTCGAAGTGACCTGCGAGAGGCTTGGTGACCTTGCGGGGGTCGATGGCACCAGCTGCGATCTGCACCGCAACGTAACCGTCAACCTCGGCGGTACGCAGCTGGGTGACCACGTTCGGGCTCACCGCAACCACGGTGACGGGAACAAACTTGTTGTTCTCGTCCCACGCCTGAGTCATTCCGAGCTTGACGCCCAGAAGACCCTTGGTGTTCTTAGCCTTAGTCATGGGGTGTCCTTAGAGCTTGATTTCGATGGAAACGTCTTCGGGCAGGTCGAGACGCATGAGCGAGTCGACCGCCTTCGGAGTCGGGTCAATTATGTCGATAAGACGCTTGTGGGTGCGCTTCTCAAAGTGTTCGCGGCTGTCCTTGTATTTGTGAGGCGAGCGGATGACAGCAATGACATCCTTCTCCGTCGGAAGCGGCACGGGGCCGACAACGGTCGCACCCGCACGGGTGACCGTTTCCACGATCTTTCGCGCCGAGGCGTCGATTCCGGCGTGGTCGTACGACTTCAACCGAATGCGGATTTTTTGTCCCGCCATGATCCACTCTTTCTTCCATTTCACCGACAAGGTTGTCCGTGAGCACTTTGTGCTTGCGCACCACTGTTCTTCTATCAACAAGCCCGACCGGCACACGTGGAAACCACGCGAGCGGTAAGCCGTGTTGTCTGTCGGCGGACCAGGTAAATGCGGGAAACCGCGGCCTAATCACTTCCGGACAGTGAGCGACACAACGAAGTGCCGCGTATACAACTTCACTACTCTCTCACAACCCCGACATTTGTGCAACTCGGGCGTGTCGCTTTTTTTCGCCTCCCCTGAATCCCCCCACCTGATTTTTCACACGTTTCGCGGATTCCGCCCGATTCGGGACAGAAATAGGTGAATTGTGTGAAAAAACAGGAGGACGGGTCGGGATTGTGTGAAAAAACAGGAGTAGCTGTTGGGTGAGGTGCGAGTGCATGAAAAACAACATCGGGAGTCCGTCAGCGCAATCCTCATAGATACTAAATGCATGCCCATCGAAGCAATCGTCATTTTCGCGTTTCCAGCTCTCATTGTCACGGGGATGATTCTGCAATTCTTGCGCGCACGCCGTCGTGGACTTCGAGGACGAAGCGCCTTTATCGCAATTTTCAAGCCCGTCAGCATTTGGATGCAGGGCGAGGCAGCGAGCCGGGGGTTGCCGGCTAGCCGTCTCGAAGTGGTCGATGCGCGAACCGGCGATGATCGCACATCGTCGCAGTCTCAGTGAACCTTCAATCGGCGGAATGTTTGTAAATCAAACTGAGATCGCCGTTATTGAGCGCCGATGCTAGCAATCCATCGAAGCGAGAGATTCGGGGTTCCTCAAGGAATTCGAGCATGGTGGCATACGTCGGACTTTCGCGACGAAGTCGCCCGTCGATCGTTGCCTGTTGTGATGGCGCAAATCCGGACCACGTTGACCAGAAGCGTGATTGGAGAGTTTCCATGTTTGCCGCATCCTCGCCAAACCGCAAGGAATCGAAATGAAAGGCGAAAGCCACGGGAATCTCCAGTTGGAAACGCGTGACAAGGTCCACAACGAGATGGACGATGTCGTCCTCGTTGAGGTTCGAACCGCGAAAGATCAGCCGACCAAAATCGTGCGGTGCTGTTTGGTCGGGCACTTGCTCGAGTAAGTCGCCGTCGGTCAGCCGCATCAACTTGTATCCACTCCATATCGGCATGTTGAGAGGGGTGCCCGGTTTCTCGTGATCACAGATCTCAACCAGTTCCTCGCCACCTGGACCGTCGGCATCGTTCCAGAAATCCAGGATTTCCTGGTTGGTGAACGCGTGACCTTGCTCGTGCCTAAATGTCATCATCACCCTTCTTCTCGAACCAAGCGTAAGTCGGAGGAGCGACAAAGGAAGGGGCCCAGCCCGAAGGCTGGACCCCAACGAAAGGAGAAGTAGAGACTACTTCTTGACCTTGGTCACCGTGCCGGCGCCGACGGTGCGGCCACCCTCACGAATTGCAAAGCCGAGGCCCTCTTCCATAGCGATCGGCTGGATGAGCGTAACGGCCATGTCGGTGGTGTCACCGGGCATAACCATTTCGGTACCAGCAGGAAGCTCGATGACGCCAGTGACGTCGGTCGTGCGGAAGTAGAACTGGGGACGGTAGTTCGTGAAGAACGGGTTGTGGCGTCCGCCCTCTTCCTTGGAGAGGATGTAGGCGGTTCCGTCGAACTCGGTGTGAGGGGTGATCGAGCCGGGCTTGACAACAACCTGGCCACGCTCAACGTCTTCACGCTTGGTTCCACGGAGGAGGAGACCACAGTTCTCGCCTGCCCATGCTTCGTCGAGCTGCTTGTGGAACATTTCGATTCCGGTCACAGTCGTCTTCTGGGTGGGGCGGATTCCGACGATCTCAACTTCGGAGTTGATTCCGAGAGTTCCACGCTCGGCGCGGCCGGTAACAACCGTTCCACGACCGGTGATGGTGAACACGTCCTCGATGGGCATCAAGAACGGCTTGTCCTTGTCGCGCACCGGGTCCGGAACCGAGTTGTCAACAGCTTCCATGAGCTCGACGATCGATTCGGTCCACTTGGCGTCGCCTTCGAGAGCCTTGAGGCCCGAAACGCGAACGACGGGGGCGTTGTCGCCATCGAAGCCCTGGCTCGAGAGAAGCTCGCGAACCTCGACCTCGACGAGTTCGAGGATTTCCTCGTCGTCGACCATGTCGGACTTGTTGAGTGCGACGAGGAGGTAAGGAACACCAACCTGCTTCGCGAGGAGAACGTGCTCACGGGTCTGAGCCATGGGGCCGTCAGTGGCGGCAACCACGAGGATTGCACCGTCCATCTGTGCGGCTCCGGTGATCATGTTCTTGATGTAGTCAGCGTGGCCGGGTGCATCAACGTGCGCGTAGTGGCGCTTGGGGGTCTCGTACTCAACGTGCGAGATGTTGATGGTGATACCGCGCTGGCGCTCTTCAGGAGCGGAGTCGATCGACGAGAAGTCGCGGACGACGTTGACGGCCGAAGGGTACTTTTCTGCAAGTACCTTCGAGATTGCGGCGGTCAGAGTGGTCTTGCCGTGGTCGACGTGACCAATCGTTCCGATGTTTACGTGCGGCTTGTTCCGCTCGAACTTGGCCTTAGCCACTGGGTCCTCCTAGGACTTTCGGTTATTTACTCGGACTTTCCGAGTAAACGATTGTGTACTGACTATGAAGTTTTTAGTTTATCGCGTCCCGACGGGTGTCGCCACGCGAGGAGCTCAGTCGCCCTTGCTCTTCTGGACGATCTCTTCGGCAACAGCCTTGGGGACCTCAGCATATGTCTCGAAGGTCATCGAGTACACCGCGCGACCCGAGGTCTTCGACCGCAGATCACCGACGTAACCGAACATTTCCGAGAGCGGCACGAGGGCACGAACGACCTTGACGCCGGTCGCATCCTCCATGCTTTGAATTTGCCCGCGTCGAGAGTTCAGGTCGCCGATAACGTCGCCCATGTACTCTTCTGGCGTGCGCACCTCGACCGCCATGAGCGGCTCGAGGAGGATTGGGTTCGCCTTGCGCGCGGCCTCTTTGTAGGCCATCGAGCCGGCGATCTTGAATGCCATTTCCGACGAGTCGACGTCGTGGTACTGACCATCGACGAGCGTCGCCTTGACACCCACGGTGGGGAATCCGGCGAGAACGCCGACCTGCATGGCGTCCTGGATTCCGGCGTCAACGGCGGGGATGTATTCACGCGGAACACGTCCACCGGTGACGGCGTTTTCGAATTCGTACACCGATTCCGCGGTGACTTCCATCGGCTCGAGGCTGATCTGCACCTTCGCGAACTGACCCGATCCACCGGTCTGCTTCTTGTGGGTGTAGTCGTACTTGAGAACCGAGGTGCGCAGCGTCTCGCGATAGGCAACCTGAGGCTTTCCGACGTTCGCTTCGACGTTGAATTCACGCTTCATGCGGTCGACAAGGATGTCGAGGTGAAGTTCACCCATCCCCTTGATGACGGTCTGACCCGTTTCTTGGTTCAGTTCCGTGCGGAAAGTCGGGTCTTCCTCAGCGAGCTTCTGAATCGCAAGGCCCAGCTTTTCCTGGTCGGCCTTGGTCTTGGGCTCGATGGCGACCTCGATGACGGGCTCGGGGAAGGTCATCGACTCGAGGACGATTGCCTGGTTCGGGTCACACAGCGTGTCACCCGTGGTGGTGTCCTTGAGTCCGATGACG
>CAMDKN010000109.1 GCA_945901035.1 Gulosibacter massiliensis
CCAGTGATTGTTGTTGCCATCGATGGTCCGGCCGGGAGCGGGAAGTCGAGCGTCGCGCGGGCAGTCGCCGCGCAATTGGGGTTGGGGTTCCTTGACACCGGTGCTGCCTACCGTGCGTTGACCTGGTGGGCGCTTGAAAACGAAATCGACCTCTCCGACGAGGACGCCGTCGCGAGGCTTCTCGCGACGTTCCCGTATTCGATTTCGCTTGATCCGGGTCTCGAGTGGTTTGCCGTGGGTGACGTCGAAGTCACCGAGGCAATTCGGGACCCACGCATCAGCCTCGCTGTCAGCGCTGTTGCGCAAAACCTGCGAGTGCGGGAATGGATGAAGAATTCTGCCCGCGACTTGGCCGCCCACTCGGGCTTTCTCGGAGTTGTCGCCGAGGGTCGGGACATGACGACGGTCGTTTTCCCTGACGCCTCAACCCGGATTCTCTTGACGGCCCGCGAAGCGGTTAGAATTGAGAGAAGGGCTGGCGAAGTCGCCGGCCGAAATCTCGCCGAAACGACCGCATCGGTTCGCGAGCGAGATGCCAAAGATTCGAACGTCGTTGACTTCTTTACCGCCGCGCCTGGCGTGACAGTCGTCGATTCGTCGGACATCAGTTTTACGGACACCGTCTCGGCAATCGTCGACATTGTGCGAGCAGGGAGTGACCTATGAGTGAGAACTACGACGACGACATCGGCGACCTTGTCGACCGAATGTCGGAACTGACGGATGCCGACGCCGCCCAGCGGGCCGAGGCACTTCGTAAGGGACTTGCTGATTACGACCTCGATGACGAGGACATCTCCCTTCTTGAATCCCACATCGGCGACACCGACGAGGTCATTGAACTTCCCGCACTTCCGGTTTTGGCCATTGTTGGTCGACCGAACGTCGGAAAGTCGGCACTCGTCAACCGGATTCTGGGGCGGCGGGAGGCGGTGGTCGAAGACGTTCCGGGTGTCACTCGCGATCGTGTGACTTACAAGGCCGAATGGGCGGATCGAAAGTTCACCATCGTCGACACGGGCGGTTGGGAACCGGATGCCCGAGGCATCAACGCGAGCGTGGCGGCTCAGGCCGAAATCGCGGTGGAGCTCGCTGACGCCGTCCTCTTCGTCGTGGACGCCATGGTGGGCGCGACGGCAACTGACGAGCGCGTCGTGACGATGCTTCGTGCCTCCAAGAAGCCTGTCATTGTCGTGGCGAACAAGGTCGATGACCAGCGCCAAGAGCCGGAGGCTGCATCGTTGTGGTCGCTCGGACTCGGCGAGCCGTGGCCGGTGTCGGCGCTGCACGGTCGCGGTGTTGCGGACATGCTCGACAAGGTCCTCACGGTGCTTCCCGAAATCAGTGCCGTGGCCAAGACCGAGATCGGGGGCCCGCGTCGGGTTGCGATTATTGGTCGGCCCAATGTCGGGAAATCGTCGCTCCTCAATAAGACCGCGGGCGAAGAGAGGGTCGTCGTGAACGAACTCGCTGGCACAACCCGCGACCCGATCGACGAACAAATCGAACTGGGCGGGAAAGCCTGGCGGTTTGTCGACACCGCGGGGATTCGCCGCCGCCAACACATGGCTCAGGGCGCCGACTTCTATGCGTCGCTCCGAACCGCCGCAGCGCTCGAAAAAGCCGAGGTGGCCGTCGTTGTGATCGACGTCACCGAACCCATCAGCGAGCAGGATATCCGCATCATCGACATGGCGCTCGAGTCGGGGCGTTCCCTCGTGCTCGCGTTCAACAAATGGGACCTGCTCGATGACGATCGCCGACGCTACCTTGAGCGTGAGATCGAACAGGACCTGGCGCACGTGGCCTGGGCTCCGCGCGTCAACATTTCCGCTCGAACGGGTCGCCACCTCGAGAAGCTGGTTCCCGCATTGGAACTGGCGCTCGAGTCGTGGGACACGCGAATTCAAACCGGCAAACTCAACGCCTTCCTCGCCGAACTGGCGGCGGCGCACCCTCACCCGGTCCGCGGTGGACGCCAGCCACGAGTTCTTTTCGGAACTCAAGCCTCGACCAGGCCGCCTACTTTCGTGCTCTTCACCACCGGATTTCTTGACCCGCAATATCGTCGTTTCATCACCCGTCGTTTGCGCGAGGTGTGGGGTTTCGAAGGGTCACCGATCAACATTTCGATGCGCGTTCGCGAACGACGCGGCCCCAAGAAGTAGCATCGCATCATGGCCATGCTTCCGCCCTCGCACGAACGCGACTTCGGTGATAACTGGGTTCACGGTCCCAACGGCGAGCGTGTCTGGGGAATGTTCGGTGCGGCCGGAGTTCTGGTCTGGAATCGGGCGACCGACAGTGTCCTGTTGCAGCTGCGTGCCGAGTGGTCTCATCATGGCGGCACGTGGGGCATCCCCGGCGGCGCACTCAAATTTGGCGAAGACGCGGTGACCGGCGCGATGCGGGAAGCGCACGAAGAAGCGGGGGTTCCCGAGGAACTCCTCATTCCGCTCGACACTTATGAGATTGACCTCGGGTTCTGGGCGTACACGACCGTGATCGTCGAAACGCGACAACATTTTGAGCCGGCGTTCAACGACCTTGAAAGCACCGACCTGCAATGGATTCCGCGAGCGGACATCGCGTCATTCGAACTCCACCCTCGATTCGGACAGTCCTGGTCTCTCCTCAACGACATGTTGGACGAACAACACACGCAGTAGTCTGGAATTCAACCGAGTTTCGCAAGGAAGTGGACCGATGGCCGAAATCGACCGCAGTCGCCTAGAGCAACTATTCACCCGCGAGCGTGACGAGTTTGAGCGGACACACCCGAAGTCCAAGGCCGCATACGCAACCGCAGAACACCTCTTTGGTCGTGTGCCGATGACGTGGATGAACAAGAAGGCGGGCGCATTCCCGGTGTACTTCGAGTCGGCGCGCGGGAACACGATTCGCGACATCGACGGAAACGAGTACATCGATTTCGCACTGGGGGACACCGGCGCCATGGCGGGACACGCAGCCCCCGAGGTAACGGCGGCAATTGTGCGGCACGTCTCGGAACAGGGTGGACTGACCACAATGCTTCCCACTCTCGATGCGGAATGGGTCGGTGCGGAATTGACCCGTCGGTTCGGGATGGATCGCTGGAGCTTCGCGCTCACCGCGACGGACGCAAACCGCTGGGTCATCCGGCTGGTGCGCGCGCTCACGGGTCGCCCGAAGATTCTGTTTCACTCCTACTGCTATCACGGCTCGGTTGACGAGTCGCTGATCGTGGTCGGACCGAACGGTGAATCCATGAGCCGCCCGGGGAACGTCGGAGAACCGGTCGATGTTCTCGAGACAAGTCGTGTCGCCGAGTTCAACGATCTCGATGCTCTTGAACAACAACTGGCGCACGGCGACGTCGCAGCCGTCTTGATCGAGCCGGCCCTCACCAACATCGGAATCGTCTTGCCCGAGGACGGTTATCACGACGGCGTTCGCGCCCTCACGCGCAAATACGGCGCCTTGCTCATCATCGACGAAACGCACACCTTCAGTGCGGGGTACGGCGGGGCAACCCGGGCGTGGAATCTCGAACCCGACATCGTGGTCATCGGAAAATCAATCGGCGGGGGAATCCCAACGGGGGCCTACGGGCTGTCCGCTGATTTCGCGGCACAAGCGCTCGCGCGCGATGACCTCGATCTGATCGACATGGGTGGTGTCGGCGGAACCCTTGCCGGTAACCCCTTGTCGGTCGCGGCCATGAGGGCGACTCTGGAACACGTTCTCACCGAATCCGCGTTCGACCACATGATTGCGATGTGCACTCTGTTCACCGACGGCATGAATGTCCTTTTCGACAAGTACGAGTTGCCCTGGTCGATTGCTCAGTTGGGCGCCCGATGCGAATACCGGTTCGTCAGCCCAGGGCCTCGAAACGGCGGCGAATCGAACGCCGCCGCCGACGGGGAACTCGAGGACTTCCTGCACCTCTACCTCGCCAATCGCGGGATCATGTTGACGCCATTTCACAACATGGCGCTCATGTGTCCGACAACCACAGTGGAAGACATCGCGGCGCACCACCTGGTTTTCGAGCAGGCAGTCAAGGAGTTACGCGCCAGCGACGCCTGAAATGAGCGCGTGAGTTCTTGGTAGGGTAGAACGGTTGCCGCGAGGCAGCGGGCTGTGGCGCAGCTTGGTAGCGCACTTGACTGGGGGTCAAGGGGTCGCAGGTTCAAAGCCTGTCAGCCCGACCATGAATAAAGACTGACCGTTGGTCAGTCTTTATTCATTTTCCTGGCCGAGATGTGGGCCCCCGCCGTCCGAGAAATCGTTTGCAACGCGTGAGCGTTGCGATTTCGAGCGGAGGGGCGCAGCCCGACTTCGTAGCCCAGTTTTATCGCGCCACATAGACTCGTCACGTGACAGATGACGACGATGCGATCGCCGCAATCTCGGAGGCCCGCGCCGTGCTCAGTTGGGTTTATGAGCAGCTCGTTACGTCCAATCTGCCTCTCGAACAGCTGGGTGAATACATTGCACCGAGTCTGGTTTTGGGCCTCCCGCGTCGTGGCCGCTTTGTGAAGTTAGGCGAGGTTTGGCGTCTCGGTGTCTTCCTCGTTGGTAAAGAGGGCACTCTGTTCAGGGCTGGCGAAACTGTTCGTTCCGAGAGTGTGCCACTGACCAGTCACAATTCGGCCTACAAGGCAGAGCGCAGCGAATACGCACATGCCGCATTCCGCGCGGGATACGAACCCGGTACCGTGGTGAATTTTGGTGCGTCGCGTCTCACC
>CAMDKN010000110.1 GCA_945901035.1 Gulosibacter massiliensis
GGCTCTCGCCGCCGAACGCTCGCTCGATCTGGTTCCCGAAGCACCGAACAGTGACCGAGCCGTCCCGCGCGCGATTATCGCGTCGCCGGAGGCTCTGATCACGGATATCAACGAGAAGGACGAGCCAAAGATCGCATAATGGCATCCGCCAGGGTGTTCACCGAATGGTCGATGACCTCGGTGAACCCCAGGCGGGTCGCTTCGGCCGAACGCAGTTGTTGGGCGGTCACCGCGCGGATATCGCCGGCGAGACTGATTTCGCCCGTCGCAACGAGGGTTCCCGGCAGAGCGATGTCTTTGGCCGCACTGGCGAGGGCGAGCGCAATCGCAAGATCGGCGCCCGGTTCCGTAACGCGAATTCCCCCGACCGTCGACACGTACACGTCGGCGGATTGGAAGGGGATTTTGGCGCGACGCTCGAGAACTGCCAGCAACATCGCGACGCGCGACGAATCCACGCCGTTCGTGACCCGACGAGGCTGTGGTGCGTTCGACGGCACAATGAGCGCCTGAATCTCGACGGGAATCGCGCGACGCCCCTCCATCGTGATGGTGGTGCAGGTGCCGCTCACGGGGGTCACCGAGTTCGATCGAAACAGTGCCGACGGGTCGGGGACCTGTTCGATCCCGCTTCCGACCATCTCGAAACACCCGACCTCGTCGGTCGGGCCGAAGCGGTTCTTGAGGGTGCGAATGAAACGCAGAGCCGTTTGCCGGTCGCCCTCGAAGTGCATGACCACGTCGACCAGATGTTCGAGAAGCCTCGGCCCGGCGATCGAACCGTCCTTGGTGACGTGCCCGACGAGAATGACGGGAATCCCGCGCTCTTTCGCGATACGCACGACCGTGGCCGCGACTTCGCGGACCTGGGCGACACCGCCGGCGAGTCCGTCGACGGTCTCGGATGAAATTGTTTGAACGGAATCGATGATGACGAGCGACGGCTTGACGTCATCGATGTGGCCGAGAACGGTGCCGAGGTTGGTTTCGGCGGCGAGCAGGAGTGTGTCGACGAGCGCGCCGGTGCGTTCGGCGCGAAGCCGGACCTGTCCCACCGATTCCTCGGCGGAGACGTACAGAACCGTGTCGCCGCGCAGGGCGACCCGACCCGCGACATCGAGAAGCAGCGTTGATTTGCCGACACCCGGCTCGCCTGATAACAGAATCGCGGCGCCGGGGACAATTCCGCCGCCCAGAACTCGGTCGAATTCGGCGATGCCGGTGGGGCGGTGCTCCGCATCCGTCACCGTGATCTGTGTGATGGGCACTGCGGTCCGGTTCGCGGGAACGCGCGACGCGACGGTTCGCCCGCCCGTCGACTCCGTCCCGAATTCCTGAACGGTGTCCCACTGCTGACACTCGCCACAGCGGCCGACCCACTTGTTCGTCGTCCAGCCGCACTCGACGCATTTGTAGGGGGTGGAGACTCGAGCCATGCTTCCAGAGTAGGCGAGAGGGCGGACCTCACCCCGTTTTTCCTGCCCATCTCTTGGCGTATAGGATTATCCACGGTGCCGTGTCCGAGCGGCCGAAGGAGCATGTCTCGAAAACATGTGTGGGTGCAAGTCCACCGTGGGTTCAAATCCCACCGGCACCGCCAAGAAGAAAAGCCCCGAGCGATCGGGGCTTTTCCTTGTTTACGCGGAGGGTTTGGGCTTTCGCGCCGCCGGTTTCGCGGCCGCGGATTTTTTCGCCACTGGTTTTTTTGCGGCTGTGGGCCACGACGCCGGTGCTGGGCCGAGAATCTTAAGGGACGCGTTGACGACGACCCAACTCGCACTTGTGCGTCCGACGGTCTTTATTCCCGCGAGTTTCGCCATTGTCACGAGCCACGTCGCCTTGCCTGAGTTTTTCCTGATGAAATCCGCCACCAGTGTGACAATTGCGACCGCGGCGAATCTTTTGGTGAGAAATGCGAAGGCCATCGCCCCGACCTGTGCAGCGACCGCAGCGACATTGCTATTTGCCGCAAGCAGCACGTACAGGAGCAATTGGCGTCGGTTCTCGTCACGAACTTTTTTGCCGTAGATCTCGTTGAGAGAGAGTACATAGTTCGTGGCCGCAGCAAGGAACTTCTCGGACTTTCCGGGAACACCCTTTTCGGCTAAGGCAAACTCATCCGACAAAAGCTTCACTATCTCAGAGGGAGCCGCGGATCCATTCGCTTGTCGAAGCCGGGCAACAGAAGCGACGGCGATGGGGCGATTTTTCTCGAAGTCCTTCGCGAGGAGTTCGCGTGATTTCGTGTCAAGAAATCTTCCTGCCTTCTTGGCTAAATCTGCCCCGGCGAGAGCTGCCTTTACCCCAGCCTCGGCGGCATTCTTCGCGGCAACAGTTGTTGCATCGATAGCCACCTTTGCTCCTCTGCCCGCCGCGTTCGCAGCTTTGTGTGCTGCCTCGGCGGCATCGTGGGCGATTTCGCCAGCACGTTTTTGGACATCGGCCGCGAGGTCTTTAGCGTTGGGCTTCTTGCCCGAATCGTTCTTAACTGACATTCCCTCAGTATGACAGGAACGGAGCAAAAACTCGATAAGTGCCCCAACCGTTGTGAGGGGCCTAGAGGAATAGATTTACATTAATGTTCGCTTGAGCGAACATTCTTGTGTATACTGAATCTGACCTTTTCGAAGGGGGTCAGTGAGCCGGAACCGCCAAGCGGGACCGGCTCACTTCTTTAAGTCGGCCGCTAGGGCAGCAAGCGGTTCGGTCCGCGGAACAGGTAGGTCGTTTCGCGGATCGACGGCAAGCAATCACTAGATGCCGGTAAGCGGGACAATGTGATTGAATAATACTCTACAATTGCACTATGAACAAAACCCTTTCACGATTTCTCATTGGCATTTCTCTGCTCGCACTATTGGTGTCCGGCAACAGCGCCGTTGCACTTTTGCCCAACGGTCAATCGAGCGACCAAAAAATCATCGAGTTTATTCAAAACCACCCCGGTGAGTTTGAGGCAATCGACCAAATGTCCTTGGCGTTGTTTGGCGAGAATTACTGGGTGAAATTGCCCGACTTGCCGACAGAGGTGACGGGAACCCAAGCCGAAGCCCACATCAAATCGCTTTCACCGGGTCGGGCAACAAGAGCTACACTACCTCTCGATACGTTTACAGTGACCGTGGGACGAGCCTCGGTGTCGGGCGGAATCTACGTGACGGGATCCGTGGTTTTCAAATCGACTTACGCTGGTCAAGCTGACCCTGACGATATCGGCTCCCTCCAATTCGCTATCCCCCCGTGCATGGCACCCACAAATCACACTATTCGGACATATAGCGGGAGTGGTGCATCGACGGGACTTGGCTACTTGTCAAACCCCAATCTGGCAAAAGACTCACCAATCTGGAGAATCTCAGACCGTACATCGGGATTTGTAAACCAAGCACAAAGATCATCCGCGTCAGTGCTTTTGACCAAATCGGGTTGCTCCGGAACCTCGACCGTTCAGACAGCGTATGTCTACGAACACAACCAAAGCGGACTAATACGATCCATCAGCTCATCTTTTGGCCTTCTGAGTGTCACGTATGACGTGCCTACGTTAAAATTAAGGAGGTCTTCCACCGTCATGACCTTCAGTTGGTAGTTAGGTCTGAGGCCCTACTTGCTCGCATCTTTGCGAACGTCGCGAATCGCGGCTCTCACGGCGAAGCGGATGACCCAAAAAAGCGCAAAGCCCGCATAAAACGTCTGAAGTGCGAGAAACGCGAGGTTAGTAAGAAAATCCATACTTGATGGTATCCGATGCCTGAGTAAAATTCGGTGAATAAGTGGTCAACGTGGATTACACAGTTTCCAACGCTTACGGCAACAGGCGGTTCGGTCCGCGGAACAGATACGTGGTCTCGCGGATGGACGGCAGCCCGAGTAAGAGCATGAGGGTTCGGGCGAGGCCCATTCCGAAACCACCGTGCGGCGGGACTCCGTGACGGAAGAAGTCGAGATAGAAATCGAGCTCCTCCGGGTCGAGCCCCTTGTCCTTCGCCTGCTCGATCAGGACGTCGACGCGGTGCTCGCGCTGGGCACCGGTCGCGATCTCGGTGCCGTTGTACAAAAGGTCGTACGAGTTGGTGAGGTTCGAGTCGCCCTCGTGACGCATGTGATAAAACGGGCGGATCGACGCGAAGTAGTCGGTGACGAACACGAAGTCGTGCCCGAACGTTTCCTTCACGTAGGCCGACAACTGGCGTTCGCCCTCGGGGTCGAGGTCGCCGTCGGCACGAGGAACGGTGTAGCCGCGGGCCTTCAGAATCTCGTGTGCTTCGGCGAGCGGGATGCGGGGGAACGGTGTCGACGGAACGACGACGGGAACTCCGTAGGCGGCTTCGACCTGCGGACCGAGCTTCTCGGCAACCGCGGCGAGGCCGGCAACGATCACCGATTCGTGCATCGCCATGACGTCTTCGTGGGAATCGACCCACGACATCTCGGCGTCGATCGAGGTGAACTCCGTCGCGTGACGCGACGTGAACGACGGGTCGGCACGGAACGCCGGTGCGATCTCGAACACCGCACCGAAACCGGCGGGCTGGGCCATCTGCTTGAAGAACTGCGGGCTCTGCGCCAAATAGGCCGTCGTCTCGAAGTATTCCATTTCGAACAGTTCGGCGCGCGATTCAGAGGGGCTCGCCATCAGCTTCGGAGTGTGGATTTCGATGAAGCCGTTGTCGACCCACCAGGTGCGCATCGCGTGTTCGAAAACCGTCTGCACCCGG
>CAMDKN010000111.1 GCA_945901035.1 Gulosibacter massiliensis
CCGGCCGCGCCGATGTACCGAGACCACCCGAGTGCCAGTCCCGCCTCAACGGAGACACGTGCGGTGACAGCCGAGGGGAGCACCGATTCGCGATACGTGTCTGGCTGCGCATCGAACCACTCGAGACAGGGTGCCGAGACAACCCGCGCACCGATGCCGTTTTCCTGCAGGAGTAGGCGTGCGTCAACCGCTACGGCGACCTCCGAACCAGTAGCGATGAGGATCACGTCGACGGTTCCGGTGGGTGAGTCAATCAAGGTGTAGGCACCCTTTTCAACCAGGCTGGCGGGTGCGAAATCGGTCGCCGAGGCCGCCTCACCCCGCTCGAACACGGGGAGGTTCTGCCTTGACAGCGCGATTCACGCGGGACCCTCGCGACGAGTCAGGATTGTTTTCCAGGCCCATGCGGTCTCGTTCGCAACCGCTGGCCGAACCACATCGAGTCCTGGAATCGCCCGAAGTGTCGCCAGTTGTTCGATCGGCTGGTGCGTCGGCCCGTCTTCGCCGAGCGCGACCGAATCGTGGCTCCACACGAAAATCGACGGCGTCTTCATGAGCGCCGCGAGTCGCACGGCCGGTCGCATGTAGTCGCTGAAAATGAGGAAGGTTCCGCCGTACGCTCGAGTTGGTCCGTGAAGCGCGATTCCGTTGAGGATCGCGCCCATTGCGTGTTCCCGAATCCCAAAGTGGAGCACTCGCCCGTACGGTTCACCGCTCCAGTGTGCCGTCGAGTGTTCGCTCGGAACGAAGGATGCCGCGCCGTTGATCGTGGTCAGATTGGATTCCGCGAGATCGGACGAACCGCCCCACAGTTCCGGCATGATGCTGGCCAGGGCGTTGAGCACCGTGCCGCTCGCAGCCCGAGTTGCCAGAGACGTGCCGGCCTCGAAAATCGGAAGTACGTCGTCGACACCGTCAGGGAGCAATCCGGATTCAAGCCGCGACAGGAGTTTCGCTCGTTCCGTGTTGGCGCTAGCCCACGCATCAAAATCCTTCTGCCAATCGGAACGCAGCGCCGCTGAACGGTCTTTCAACGAGCGAGTGTGTTCGAGCACTCCGTCGGGCACAACGAACGAGAGGTCGGGGTCCCACCCTAGGAACTCTTTAGTGCCGCGGGCCTCGTCCGCACCCAAAGCGGAGCCGTGAATCTTGCCGGTGTTTTGTTTGGTCGGTGCAGGCCAACCGATGATGGTCTTCAGAATGATGAGTGACGGCTTCTGTGTCTCGGCCTTCGCCGCCAGAATCGCCGCGTGCAGCGCGGGCACATCCTCGACATAGCCGGCGGGTGTTCGCCAGGACAGTTCGCGAACGTCCCACCCGTAGGAGCGGTAACGCGCCGCGACATCTTCACTGAAGGCGATGTTGGTGTCGTCTTCGATCGAGATTTGGTTCGAATCGTAGATCACCACGAGATTGCCCAATTGTTGGTGTCCCGCAAGCGAAGACGCCTCGGCGGTGACGCCCTCTTGCATGTCTCCGTCGCCACAGATGACGTAGGTGTGGTGATCGAAGGGTGACGAACCGGCGTCTGCGTCCGGATCGAACAGTCCGCGTTCAAATCGCTGGGCGTAGGCCATTCCGACGGCGGAGGCGAGCCCTTGACCGAGCGGTCCCGTCGTGATTTCGACTCCGTTGGTGTGGCCGAATTCGGGATGCCCTGGCGTCGCCGAGCCCCAGGTCCGAAAGGCCTTGAGGTCATCAAGTTCGAGACCGAACCCGCCGAGAAACAGCTGCGTGTACTGCGTGAGTGACGAGTGGCCAATCGACAAGACGAAACGGTCGCGACCGAGCCAGCCTCCGTCTGTCGGGTCGTGGCGCATCACCTTCTGGTACAACACATACGCAACCGGCGCCATCGACATCGCTGTTCCAGGGTGTCCGTTGCCAACCTTTTCCACCGCGTCGACAGCCAAAAGACGGGCGGTATCGACGGCGCGCGCATCCATTTCGGTCCAGTTCAGCGTGGTCATGGGCAATCCAATCTCCGAGGCGGGAAAACACCTCGCCGCTTCACGCGGTGACAACGATGGCACACGCAGAGCACGGTGGGTGGTGCATTCACCCTATCGGGATTTGGGCGCGTCAGCAGAGAATAGAATGGGGGTGTGACGACATCCAGCGCCCCGCCCGTGCTGGAAAATAGAATTTTGGCGCGAACAATTCGGCGAATGGGCTTTTACCTCGCCTTGATGAAGCCTCGCGTTATTGAACTTCTGCTCGTGACAACCGCCCCCGTAATGGTCCTCGCCGCCGGCGGGCTGCCCGACATCCGACTTCTGCTGGGCACCCTCGTCGGTGGTGCTTTGAGCGCGGGATCCGCGAACGCCTTCAACATGTACATCGACCGCGACATCGACGTCATGATGGCGCGAACCCAGGGACGCCCGATTGTCACGGGGGACATCAGTCCTCGGAAGGCACTGGTGTTTGCGTGGGCGATCGGAATCGCATCCCTCGTCATTCTGACGCTCGTCGCCAACCTCGTGGCCGCGTCCCTCGCCCTCATCGCAATTCTGTTCTACGTCTTCGTATACACCCTCGGGCTCAAGCGACGTACCGAGCAAAACATCGTCTGGGGTGGCATCGCGGGATGTTTCCCCGTGCTCATCGGGTGGGCTGCGGTGACCGGCGAATTGTCCCTCACACCCTGGATTCTGTTCGTGGTGGTGTTTCTCTGGACTCCTGCACACTATTGGCCGCTGAGTCTGCGTTACGCGGCCGACTATGCCGCAGCGTCCGTCCCGATGCTCAGCGTTCTGCGTCCGACCGTCGCCGTCGGGCTACAGGTGATCCTCTACGCGTGGGCGACCGTCGTCGCCTCCTTGGTGCTAATTCCCGTCGCTCCTATGGGAGTCGTCTATGTGGTGGTTGCCCTCGTCGCCGGAGGCTGGTTCATTGTCGAGACCCACCTGCTGTACAACAAAACCGTTGTAGGAACTGCCGCGAACCCGATGCGCGTTTTCCACGCGAGCAACACCTACTTGACGGCGCTCTTCCTTGCGGTGGCCATCGACCCGCTCGTTGTGCTTCGATAAACCGCTGAGGTCGTGAGCGCCGTGAGCACCATCGCGGCGAGAACGTGAATGCCGACAAGTTCGACCGGTAGCCCGGTTCGCGCTTGGGAAATCCCGTTGGCTATTTGGAAAAGGAAGCCACCCGCCACGACCAGCCAGGAGCGCCGCGCCCTACCCTCGGACAGGATTATCGCGACGAGGACGAGCGCCACCGATGCGTACGCTGACCAGGCGTGGACGTGTTGCAACAGTTCGGAATCCAAACCGTTTCGCGGGGCGTCGGCGTCGCCCGCGTGGGGTCCGGACCCCGTGGTGAGCACACCGAAGACGACACCGACCGCCGTTGTGGTACCGACCAGCCACGACAAGACGGGGATTGTCCGGACATTCGCCACTACGTCTCGGTCGCGAACCCGGAGCACAATCAGCATCGCCACCACCGTCGCCGCAACAGACACGATGAAGTGAAGTCCCACCACGTAAGGATTCAGTTGGGTCCACACGCTGATTCCGCCGATGACGGCCTGGAGCGGAACGGCGACGAGCAGAGCGACACCCATCCACCACAGGTCGCGGCGCTCCTTGCGAACGTGCCACAACACCACCAGTACCGCGACGGCGATGATGAGTAACAGAATCGTCAGCAGGCGGTTTCCAAACTCGATCACCCCGTGAATTCCCATTTCGGGGGTGTTGACGAGGGAATCGTCGGTGCAGAGTGGCCAGGTCGGACACCCGAGACCGGACGCGGTCAGTCGCACAAACGCTCCCGTCACCGCGATTCCGGACTGCGCGATCAGCGACAACCACACCACGACACGAACCGATCGGGCGGCGAGTGAACGGGGCAGAGAAAGCTTCATGGACACCTGACAGGTAGGATAGAGGCGTGAGCAGTTAGACGTCAGTCTACGTTCGCACCGCACGCTGTGCGGTTCGTCGACACGATGAAACGTGTTCTAGACGTGAAAGGGAAAACCATGGCAGACATCATCGTTGACCGCCCCGAACTCGAGGGCCTTGGTCAATACGAATTCGGATGGCACGACTCGGACTCAGCCGGTGCAAGTGCGCGGCGTGGAATCAACGCCGACGTGGTTCGCGACATTTCGTCCCGCAAAAACGAGCCCGAATGGATGCTCGAACGTCGTTTGAAAGCTCTCGACTTGTTCTTCACGAAACCGATGCCCAACTGGGGTGCCGATCTGTCGGCCATCGATTTCGACAACATCAAATACTTCGTCAAGTCCACCGAGCGTCAGGCCCAGTCCTGGGAGGACCTTCCCGAGGACATCCGCAAGACCTACGAGCGTCTGGGAATTCCCGAGGCCGAACGTCAGCGCCTCGTCGCGGGTGTCGCGGCGCAATATGAATCGGAAGTGGTCTATCACCAGATCCGCGAAGACCTCGAACAGCAGGGTGTTCTGTTCCTCGATACGGACACGGCGCTGCGGGAACACCCCGAGATGTTCAAGGAGTACTTCGGGACAATCATCCCGAGTGGCGACAACAAGTTCGCCGCCCTGAACACCGCGGTGTGGTCGGGCGGCTCGTTCGTCTACGTCCCGAAGGGCGTTCACGTCGAGATTCCGCTGCAGGCCTATTTCCGAATCAACACCGAGAACATGGGACAGTTCGAACG
>CAMDKN010000112.1 GCA_945901035.1 Gulosibacter massiliensis
CGCGGGCCAGATTGCGCAGGAACGCACGCTGAGCGGTGCGCTGCGACTCGTCCGAAATCGTGCGGTACGTCTGTGACCAGTCCACGGACAGGCCGAGCGTTCGCCACAGTTCCTCGAACTTCTTTTCGTCCTCGACGGTCAGTTGTTCACACAGTTCGACGAAGTTGCGGCGCGAAATCGGCACCTGGTCGGCGGCTTTCGTCGACGCGAAATCGGCACCGTCGAGCGGTGGCGTGAACGACGGGTCGTACGGCAACGTCGGGTCACACCGGACGCCGTAGTAATTCTGAACGCGGCGCTCGGTCGGAAGCCCGTTGTCGTCCCACCCCATCGGATAGAAGATGACTTTGCCCTGTGCGCGCTGATAGCGGGCGGCAAGGTCCATGTGTGTGTACGAAAACACGTGACCGATGTGCAGCGATCCGGACGCCGTCGGCGGGGGAGTATCCACTGCGAACACGCTGTCTTTACCGAGTGAAACCGCCTTCGCGCGATCGAACGCGTACGTTCCTTCGCGTTCCCACACCTCGCCCCACGTCGCTTCGAGTCCTTCGAGGGCCGGTTTGTCGGGGATTTCGCGGGGCATGGGAGCCTCTTTCACTATCGACGGCAGCGGGTATGGCTGCCCCACATGTACCGCCCAAATCTACCAGCCCACGGGCCAGCATCACTGCGACGTGATTAGTTCGCGAAGGCGAGATAGATGTTGAGAGTCGACGCGATGAACAGCCAGGCTTCGTAGGGGATGAGCAAGCGCGCCGACCAGATGTCGACGTCCTTGAACTTCACGATCGTCATCCAGACGAGGACGTCCATCGTGAGGATGATGACCATCCCGATCCAGAACGCGATGGGCCCGATGATTGGGAATCCGGCGAAGAAAATGGGCGTCCAGATGGCGTTGAGGGCCAACTGCCAGATGAACAGCCGAATCCCGGCGGTGCGGGCTGGGCTCGACGGCATGCGCCACGCGCGCCAGAACGACACACCAATGAGCACGTACAGAACCGACCACACGGGACCGAACACCCAGTTGGGCGGCGTCCACGGTGCGATGTTCGCCTCGGCGTACCAACCGTCGACGTTGCCGGCGGTGGACAGTGCTCCAAGTCCGCCGATGATGAACGGAACAGCGATACTGATGGCCAACGCGATCCCCTGACGGGGGCGAGTGGAAACCGGTGATGCGGACATGAGGACTCCTTCAGTCGTCGTTCAGACTAAGCCTGCCACACGCCTAGAATTGTGACTCATGACGTACCCCCGCCACCGTGACAACGACGGCGTTCAACCGTCCCCGTCGTTCCCCGCGATCGAACACGACGTTCTCGCGTATTGGGCGACCAACGACACGTTCCGCAAATCCATCGCCAACCGCGAAGGTTGCGACGAATGGGTGTTCTATGACGGCCCGCCCTTCGCCAACGGACTGCCGCACTACGGTCACCTGCTGACGGGGTATGCGAAAGACCTGTTCCCGCGGTACCAAACGATGCGCGGCAAGCAGGTTCACCGCCGATTCGGGTGGGACACGCACGGACTTCCCGCTGAACTCGAAGCCGAACGCCAGCTCGGAATCACCGACAAATCACAGATCGAAGAGATGGGGCTCGCGGCGTTCAACGCGGCCGCGAAAGAATCGGTTCTCAAGTACACGAAAGAGTGGGAAGAGTACGTCACCCGCCAAGCCCGCTGGGTGGACTTCGAAAACGACTACAAGACCCTCGACATCACGTTCATGGAGAGCGTCATCTGGGCGTTCAAACAACTACACGACAAGGGTCTCGCCTACGAGGGGTACCGCGTCCTGCCGTATTGCTGGCGCGACCAAACCCCGCTGTCCAACCACGAATTGCGCATGGACGACGACGTCTACAAGGCGCGCCAGGACCAGTCCGTTACCGTCACGTTCCCCCTAACCGGTCCGAAAGCCCACGACCTCGGGCTCGTCGGGGTCAATGCACTCGCGTGGACGACAACACCGTGGACTTTGCCGACGAACGCGGCGCTCGCCGTCGGCCCCACAATTTCCTATGCCGTCCTGCCCGCCGGCCCCAACGGAGCCTCCGCCGACGGCGAAAACTTCCTGCTCGCGGCCGACACAATCGGTTCGTACGCCAAAGAACTCGGTTATGACGACGCGGAGTCCGCCACCGCCGCCATCACCGCGACACACACTGGCGCAGAACTTGGAGGCATCACCTACACGCGCCTGTGGGACTACTACGCCGACGCCGAGGGGATGGAAAACGCGTGGCAGATCCTCGTCGCCGAGTATGTCGCGACGGGCGAGGGCACCGGCATCGTCCACCAGGCTCCCGCCTACGGTGAAGACGACCAAAACATTTGTGCCGCGGCGGGTATCCCCGTGATCGTGTCGGTCGACGATTCGGGGAAATTCCTACCCGAAGTCAGTGACGTCGTGGGACTCCACGTGTTCGACGCCAACAAGCCGTTGACCCAGAAACTCAAGGCTGACGGTCGACTTCTGCAACAGAAGTCCTACGACCACTCGTATCCGCACTGCTGGCGTTGCCGCAACCCGCTCATCTACAAAGCCGTTTCGTCGTGGTTCATCCGCGTGCCCGAATTCCGTGACCGCATGGGCGAACTCAACCAACAGATCAACTGGGTCCCCGACAACGTCAAAGACGGACAGTTCGGTAAATGGGTCAGCGGCGCTCGCGACTGGTCGATTTCCCGCAACCGTTACTGGGGTTCGCCGATTCCGGTGTGGAAGAGCGACGACCCCGACTACCCGCGAATCGACGTGTACGGTTCGCTCGACGAGCTCGAAGCCGACTTCGGCGTTCGTCCGACCGACCTGCACCGACCCGCGATCGACGAATTGACCCGTCCGAACCCGGACGACCCGACGGGGAAATCGACGATGCGGCGCATCACCGACGTTCTCGACGTGTGGTTCGACTCGGGGTCTATGCCGTTCGCGCAGGTTCACTACCCGTTCGAGAACCGGGAGTGGTTCGACACCCACAACCCCGCTGACTTCATCGTCGAGTACATCGGCCAGACGCGCGGTTGGTTCTACACGCTCCACGTGTTGTCGACCGCGCTCTTCGATCGACCCGCGTTCACCAACGTCATCAGCCACGGCATTGTTCTCGGGAACGACGGACAAAAGATGTCGAAGTCGCTGCGGAACTATCCCGATGTGTCCGAGGTGTTCGAACGCGACGGAGCCGACGCGATGCGCTGGTTCCTCATGTCCTCCAGCGTCATTCGCGGGGGCAACCTCGTCGTCACCGAAGAGGGTATTCGCGAATCCGTTCGACAGTTCTTGCTGCCGCTCTGGAGCACGTACTACTTTTTCACGCTGTACGCCCTCGCCACCGAGCCCGTTCGCCGCACCGATTCGACGAACGTGCTCGACCGGTACCTTCTCGCGAAGACGCGGGGGCTGGTGGAACGGGTCACCGCAGAACTCGACGCCCTCGACAGCCCGATGGCGGCCGCATCGATTCGCGATTTCGCCGACGTGTTGACCAACTGGTACGTCCGACGTTCCCGCGATCGTTTCTGGAACGGCGACGACCGTGACGCCGTCGACACGCTGTACACGGTTCTCGAAACGCTCTGCCGAGTCGCCGCGCCGCTCGCACCGCTCGTGACCGAGGAAGTCTGGCGCGGTCTGACGGGTGGCGAGAGCGTTCACCTGACGGACTGGCCCGACGCCAGCGAATTCCCCGCGGACGACAATCTCGTTCAGGCGATGGACCGCGTTCGCGAGGTCGCCTCGGCGGGACTCGCGTTGCGGAAGGCACAGGGTCTCCGTGTCCGCCTGCCCCTCGCAAGCCTCACCGTCGTCGTGCCCGAGGCGCCGACCATCCCCGCGTTCTCGAACATCCTGCGCGAAGAACTCAACGTCAAGTCCGTCTCCGTCGTCGAACTGCGCGAAGAGTCGATCGGCGAATACGGGATTACGCGACGACTGTCCGTCAACTCGAGGACGCTCGGTCCCCGAATCGGTGGTCAGGTTCAACAAGTCATCGCGGCGACGAAGTCGGGGGACTGGTCGGTCGACGGCGACGTCCTCACGGCCGGCGGAATCGCGCTCGAAGAAGGCGAATACGACCTCGTCCTCGATGTCGCGGACACCGCGGTTGCGGTCTCGTTCCTCGGAAATGCTGGGTTTGTGGTTCTCGACACCGTGGTCACCCCCGAACTCGCCGCCGAAGGCCTCGCCCGAGACGTCGTGCGAGCGGTCCAACAGGCGCGAAAGGATGCTGGGCTCGATGTCAGCGACCGAATCCGACTCGAAATCGAAAGTGACGCGGTCACAATCGTGGCGATGCGCGACCATCAGGATTTGATCGCCGGCGAGACGCTCGCGCTCGAAATCGAATTCCGTGACGGCTCGTCGGGAACGGTCGAGGTCGGCGACGGTGCCCGAATTCGCGTCGGACTGGAAAAAGCGTGACCGATTTCCGCGCCGAAGTCGGAAAGATTTTCGAGTCGCTCGTCGCCCGAATCGGTGAACGGTCACCCCAGCCACGGCTTCACGCCACACGCAGGGCGGTTGAGTATCTCGGCAATCCGCAACAGATGTATTCCGTCGTCCACATCACGGGGACGAACGGCAAAACCTCGACGGCCCGGATGATCGAAGCGCTGTGCCGCGCG
>CAMDKN010000113.1 GCA_945901035.1 Gulosibacter massiliensis
TCGGATAGGCTGAGAATTGATTTCCACGCGCAAGTTAATTGGGTTTCTCGAACGGAGTGTGCATGTCTCACGCCAACATCGGTGTCGTCGGTCTCGCGGTCATGGGCTCGAATCTGGCGCGCAACCTCGCCAGTCGCGAGGGAAACAGCGTCGCGGTGTACAACCGCTCGTGGGACAAGACGGAACACCTGGTCGAGGCTCACCCCGAAGCGAACTTTGTCGCCGCGAAAACGATTCAGGAGTTCGCCGCGTCGCTCTCGACACCCCGCACCGCGATCATCATGGTCAAGGCGGGCGCCGGAACCGACGCCGTCATCGACCAACTGTGCGAGGTCTTCGAGCCGGGCGACATCATCGTCGACGGCGGAAACGCGCTGTTCACCGACACGATTCGCCGCGAAAAGGCGGTGCGCGAGACGGGCATCAACTTCGTCGGTGCGGGCATTTCCGGCGGTGAAGAGGGTGCCCTGACCGGGCCGTCCATCATGCCCGGCGGTTCGGCAGAGGCGTGGAAAACGCTCGGGCCAATCCTCAAGTCAATCGCCGCTGTCGTGGACGGCGAACCCTGCGTCACTCATATCGGCACTGACGGCGCCGGCCACTTCGTCAAGATGATTCACAACGGCATCGAATACGCCGACATGCAGCTGATCGCCGAGGCGTACGACCTCATCCGCCGTGGCACGGGCAAGTCCCCCGCGGAAATCGCCGATGTGTTCACCGAGTGGAACAAGGGCGAACTCGAGTCGTACCTCATCGAAATAACCGCCGAGGTCCTGCGTCAGGTCGACGCGGTGACGGGCAAGCCGCTAGTAGACGTCATTCTCGACGAGGCGGGATCGAAGGGAACCGGCGTCTGGACCGTTCAGACCGCGCTGTCGCTGGGGACCCCCGTGTCGGGAATCGCTGAAGCTGTGTTTGCGCGCGGGCTGTCGTCTCACGCCGAGCAGCGAGCGCTGGCGAAGTCGTTCCCCGGACCGGACGCGTTCGCCGTGGCCGATGCCGATGCATTCATCGAAGACGTCCGTCAGGCCCTCTACGCCTCCAAGATCGTCGCGTATTCGCAGGGCTTCGACGCGATTCGCGCCGGTGCTCAGGAATACAACTGGCACATCAACCTCGGCGAGGTCGCCCGCATCTGGCGTGGCGGCTGCATCATTCGCGCCCAGTTCCTCAACCCCATCACCGAGGCCTACCTCGCGAACGAATCGCTCGCACTCTTGATGGCGGCGCCCTATTTCGCGAAGGCCGTCTCGGGAGCTCAGGCCGCGTGGCGCCGGGTCGTCATCGCCGCAACCGAGGCCGGCATCCCAGCCCCCGCGTTCGGTTCGTCACTGTCCTACTACGACGGACTGCGTGCCGACCGTCTGCCCGCCGCCGTCATCCAAGGCCAGCGCGACTTCTTTGGCGCTCACACCTACAAGCGCGTCGACAAGCCCGGCACGTTCCACACGCTGTGGTCCGGCGATCGCACCGAGGTCGCGGCGGAAGATACGCATTAGCGAAGCGCACGTCGCGTGCGTCCTAATTGTCTAGCAAGAATTCACTCGACCGATATTCACAAACAATGTCGTCCTATACGGTTGTGTGGACGCTTACCAACCAAACGGAAAGATTTCTAGACCCATGACCATGACTTTTCGGCGCACTGCGCTGTCACTTGCCGCAGCAACCTTCCTTACGGTCGCCCCGCTGTCCTCGCCGGTATTCGCTGCCCCTGCCGTGGTGGATACGATTACCGTCGGCTATGGGCCGTCCTCGGTGGCGTTCAGCCCCAACGGCAAAAAAGCGTACGTCGCGAACGCCGACGCTGACACCGTGTCCGTCATCACCGTGGCAACAGGCTGGGTGGCGGACCCAATTACCGTCGGCGATACCCCCCAGTCGGTGGCGTTCAGCCCCAACGGCAAAAAAGCATACGTCGCAAACGCCGACGCTGACACCGTGTCCGTCATCACCGTGGCAACAGGTGACGTGGTGGACACAATCCCCGTGGGCAACAGCCCGCGCTCAGTGGCGTTCAGCCCCAACGGCACAAAAGCATACGTCGCAAATTCCAACGACAGCACCGTGTCCGTCATCACCGTGGCAACAGGTGACGTGGTGGACACAATCCCCGTGGGCGAAAACCCGTACTCGGTGGCGTTCAGCCCCAACGGCAAAAAAGCGTACGTCGCAAACGCCTTCGACGACACCGTGTCCGTCATCACCGTGGCAACAGGTGAAGAGACAGACACAATTGACGTCGGCGATTACCCGTCTTCGGTGGCGTTCAGCCCCAACGGCAAAAAAGCGTACGTCGCAAACTACTTCGGCTTCACCGTGTCCGTAATCAAGAATTAGCTCGTAAGTTTAGGGTTTCCCGCGCGGTTCCTCCCCCGGACAAGTGGCGGAAACAGGTTTCGGGTTGCCCGCACATTTCATCTGTGACCACGCGAAACCTCATAAAGTAGTCCCATGAACGATTCGATCCGCACCCCCACCAAAAACGAAGCCGTTCGCACGGCCGACCTCGGTTCGGTGTTCCACTCGTGGTCAGCCCAGGCGACCCTCGCGCCGTTTGTTATTGCGGGTGGCAAGGGCTGCGAGGTGTGGGATTACGAGGGCAACACGTACCTCGACTTCTCGAGCATGCTCGTCAACGTCAACATCGGGCACCAGCACCCCAAGGTTGTCGAGGCGATCAAGGCGCAGGCCGACATCCTCACCACCGTTGCACCCGCCCACGCGAACAACATGCGCGCGCTCGCGGCTCAAAAGATTCTCGACCACGCCCCCGCCAACTTCCACAAGGTGTTCTTCACCAACGGCGGAGCCGACGCGGTCGAAAACGCGATTCGCATGGCTCGTATTCACACGGGCCGCGACAAGGTCATCTCGTTCTACCGCTCGTATCACGGCAACACGGGTGCGGCGGTCGTTGCCACCGGTGACTGGCGCCGAATCCCCAACGAATACGCGCGCGGTCACCTGCACGTGTTCGGCCCGTACCTGTATCGCACCGAATACTGGTCGACCACTCCGGAACAAGAATCCGAGCGCGCCCTGCACCACCTCGAACGCGTCATCCAGGCACAGGGGTCGGAATCGATCGCGGCGTTCCTTTTCGAGACGGTTCCCGGCACCGCCGGCATCCTGACGCCTCCGCCCGGATTCCTCAAGGGAGTCCGAGCCCTCGCCGACAAGTACGGAATCGTTCTCATCCTCGACGAGGTCATGGCCGGGTTCGGTCGAACCGGTGAATGGTTCGCGTTCGACGCCTTCGACGTCGTCCCCGACCTCGTGTCCTTCGCCAAGGGCGTCAACTCGGGGTACATCCCCGTCGGTGGCGTGCTGATTGCGGATCACATCGCGAAGACGTTCGACGACCGGGTCTTCCCCGGCGGCCTCACCTATTCGGGTCACCCCCTAGCCTCGGCGAGCATCGTCGCCGCCATCACCGCGATGGAGGACGAAGGCATCGTCGACAACGCCCGTTCCATCGGAGCCAACGTCCTCGGCCCCGGACTTCGTGAGTTGCAGGCCAAACACGACGTGATCGGTGAAGTTCGCGGTTCCGGCGTGTTCTGGGCTGTCGAGTTTGTCACCGACCGCGAGGCACGCACTCCCGTTGACGCCGCGTGGATGGGCAAGCTCCGCACGGCGCTGTTCGCCGCCAAGCTCGTGCCGTTCATGGCCGACAACCGACTGCACGTCGTCCCGCCGTGTGTCATCACCGAGGACGAGGCGCGTCGCGGGCTGGCGATTATCGACCAGGTTTTGTCCGAACTGACTTAATTCGCGCGAGGCGTGGTTCGACGGTTCGCTCACGCAATATGCTCGTAGAGACCCTGTTCCTAAAAAGTTTGGACAAATGTGAAGACGACGATTAAACGCTCTGCTCTTTCCCTCGCAGCACTCGCGTTGTTGATCGCAACCCCGGTGCTCACTCCGGCGTTTGCGACCCCCGCCGAGACGGACACAATTTCCCTGCCCGATGGCTCGAGACCCACAGGGTTGGCCTTCAGCCCCGACGGGGCGAAAGCATATGTCGCCAACTACCGGGTCGACTCCGTGTCGGTCATCACCGTCGAAACGGGGACGGTGAACAACATTTCCGTGCCAACGGGATCTGCTCCAGCATCGGTGGCCGTTAGTCCCAATGGAAAACAAGCGTATGTCGGGAACTACGACAACAGCACCGTGTCGATCATCAAGACGTCATCCGGGACAATCCAGAAGAGAATCAAGCTGCCCGCCGGCTCTGGTCCGAATTCGGTGGCGTTCAGCCCCAACGGAAAACTCGCGTATGTTGCGAATATAAACAACAGCACCGTATCGGTCATCACGGTTGCAAAAGGAAAAGTGTCCAAGCGCATCAGGCTGCCGGAAGGCGCTGAGCCCTACCACCTGGCGTTCAGCCCCGACGGCAAAAAGGTCTACGTCGCAAACTACGGCAACGACACGGTGTCGGTCATCACCGTTTCCAGGGGCAGAGTGAGCGCCACCATTCAGTTGCCGGAAGGGGCTGAGCCCTACCACGTGGCAATCAGTCCGAACGGGGAAACGGCCTACGTTGCAAACCTCGCCAATGACACC
>CAMDKN010000114.1 GCA_945901035.1 Gulosibacter massiliensis
GGAATGACGCTGCGCGACCTGCTCAATGATTTCGGCACCTTGACGGTCGAACAATCGCTCGACATCGCCACGGCCGTTCTCCACGGGCTGTCCGTCGCCCACCGCGAAGGAATTCTGCACCGAGACGTGAAACCGGAAAACGTCATCCTGGTCGACGACGGGCGAATCAAGATTGGCGACTTTGGACTCGCCCGACCCGTCAATAACGCGACCGACACCGGCAAATCGTTGTTGGGAACAGTCGCGTACATCGCCCCCGAACTGCTGACACGAACATCGGCGGACAATCGCAGCGATTTGTATTCGGTCGGGATCATGTTGTACGAAATGCTGACCGGTCGACAACCGTTTGTCGGGGACACCCCCATGCAAGTCGCTGTTCAGCACGCGCAGAAACCAATGCCGTTTGCCGCCGAGTTCAATCCAACCGTTAGCCGGGCGGTTGACGACGTCATCCAGTGGGCGACCCAAAAAGAGCCCACCGACCGCCCGAGCGATGCGCGGACCATGCTCGATGCACTGACACATGCCCTTCGGCGCCTCGATGCCCCGACGGAAGCACCCACTCGGGTCATCGATTCGGCACGTCCCTCCGAGAGCATCGAAGATTCACGGGAAACTCAACAGGCACTACCCCGATTGCAGCCCGCGCGTTCCGCCGGCGCGAACGACGTACCCGACAATTCGGAACCCCGCCGCAATTCTCGGCGCGGCTTTCGCGTCGGGGCGATCTTTCTCGCGGTACTCGTCCTTTTCGGCGGGGCCGGCTCGGTGTGGTGGTTCTTTGCGGGACCGGGATCCGTAACCGCAAGTGCCACCGTCCAGGGCATGACCGAAGAAGCGGCATCCGCCGCGCTCACCTCGGCCGGCTTTGTCGTTGTTCCGCCCAACACCGAGGCCTACAACACCGAAATCGCCGAGGGCCTCGTCATCACGACGTCACCCGAAATCACGGCGGGAATGCCCAAAGGCACGGAAGTTCACCTCGTCGTTTCTCTCGGGCCGGAACCCATCGAATTCCCCAACTTCACCGGAATTACGACGGTCGATTTTTCGTCTCAACTCGCCAAACTCGGCATCGCCGTCGTGGACACCGCCAAAGAGTTCCACGCGACGATTATCGCTGGCACCGTTATTTCTGTGACGACTGCCGATGGCTCCCCCATTGCGGTAGGCGACACCGTGTACGCCGGGGAGTCGGTGATTGTGACGGAGTCCGTGGGAACGGTCCCGAGCGTCAAGGGGATGACCATCGAACAGGCCACCGCAACACTGGCAACCGTCGACCTCACGGTGAAGGGAAAAACCGTCGAGGAATTCTCGTCGTCAATCCCCCTCGGTCGCGTGATTTCCGTGTCCTCGACCAACGGCGTCCTGCGTCCCGGCGGTTCCGTATCGCTCGTTGTGTCGAAAGGGCCAGAACTCATCGCCGTACCGTCCATCACGGGTATGACGATTGACGCCGCCTACAATGCGCTCGCGGAATTGGGCTTTGACGTCGTCGTCGTCACGGACATTCCGAAGCGACACTGGGCTCAAAGATGGGCCACTGCGGGTTCAACCGATCCGGACGGAGGAACGCTGATTCCGAAAGGATCATCCGTCACACTGGTGGGGACGATTTAGCTAGCCTCCGAGGGGAGCGAAAACCAGTCCAATTGCGAGCGCGAACATAAAGACCGCAATCGTCGTGTCGAGGATTTTCCAGAAGCGCGGCTGCGTGACGTATCGCGACAGCGCCTTCGCGCCGTAGGCCAGGCTGAAGAACCAGACAGTGCTCGCGAGGCACGCACCGAGCGCGAACCACCAACGACTGTCGCCGAACTGGGCCGCGAGTGCACCGAGGAACACCACGGTGTCGAGATAGACGTGCGGGTTGAGAAGCGAAAAGGTGACCGTGGACAACACCACCGACGTGAGCGTCGCTGGGTCGCTTCCCGAAACCGACATGGACTGATCCGATCGAGCCCGCCGCAAGGACGCGATTCCGAACCACACGAGATAACCAGCACCCAACCATCGCACCAACCCGAGCAGGAACGGGACCGACTCCAGGAGTGCGCCGAGCCCCGCAACACCAAGAACGATAAGGGTGGCGTCGAGAAGTGCCGACACGAGCGCGACCGGGAGCACGAATCTGCCCGTGAGTCCCTGACGAAGGACAAACGCGTTTTGAGCGCCGATTGCGACGATGAGAGAGAGCCCCAGCAACAGGCCGGAGATGAAGGCGGGTGTCACGGGTCAGTCGCGCGCGGCGAGTTCTTCCGCCACCAGGAATGCAAGTTCCAGCGACTGTTTGTGATTGAGGCGAGGATCACACAACGATTCGTATCGTGACGCTAGCGTCTCCTCGTCGATCATTTCGGACCCACCCAGACATTCCGTGACATCATCACCGGTCAACTCGACGTGGATTCCGCCGGGGAACGTATCGACCTGACGGTGGGCCTCGAAGAAACCTTTCACCTCGTCCACGACGTCGTCAAAACGCCGCGTCTTGTAACCATTAGGCGTGGTAATTCCGTTCCCGTGCATCGGGTCCGAGACCCACACCGGGAGTGCGTCGCTTTCTTTGACGGCGGCCAAGAGGGGTGGCAGTGCGTCTCGGATCACGCCCGAACCCATGCGGGTGATGAATGTCAAACGACCGGGAATTCGCTGGGGGTCGAGAATGTCGATGAGGCGATGCACCATCTCCGGCGTTGTCGACGGTCCGAGTTTGATCCCGATGGGATTGGAAATGCGCGAAAAGAAATCGATGTGAGCACCATCGAGGTCGCGGGTGCGCTCCCCGATCCACACGAAGTGCGCCGACGTGTTGTAGGGGTTGCCCGTTCGGGAGTCGATTCGTGTCATCGGACGTTCGTAATCCATCAAGAGTCCCTCGTGGGACGAGTAGAACTCGACACGCTTGAGAGAGTCGAAGTCGGCTCCCGCCGCCGCCATGAATTTGATGGCCCGATCGATCTCCTTGGCGACTGTTTCGTACCGTTTGTTGGCGGGGTTCTCGGCAAAACCGCGGTTCCACGAGTGGACCTCCCGCAAATCGGCGAAACCTCCCTGAGTGAAGGCGCGAATCAAATTGAGGGTGGACGCTGCCGTGTGGTAGCCCTGAAGAATTCGGTTGGGGTCCGCCTGCCGTGATTCGGCCGTGAATTCGTAGCCGTTCACGATGTCACCCCGATACGCCGGTAGCGTCACTCCGTCGCGTGTTTCGTGGTCACTGGACCGAGGCTTTGCGAATTGCCCGGCCATTCGCCCCATCTTGACAATCGGCATCGCTGCACCGTAGGTGAGGACAACAGCCATCTGCAAAATGGTTTTGACCCGGTTTCGAATTCGGTCGGCCGTTGCTCCGTCGAAAGTTTCGGCGCAATCTCCGCCCTGCAACAAAAAGGCATTTCCGGCGGCGACCTGGGCGAGGCGGTCTTTCAATTGGTCGACTTCGCCAGCAAACACGAGCGGCGGCAGCTTCGACAGTTCCGCGGTGACACGCGATACCGCCTCGGCATCGCCCCAATCGGGTTGTTGTTTGATGGGCAAATCGCGCCACGCATCAAGACCCTCGAGTATCCCGGGTGCCACGGTCACGTTCGACTCGGTCACGCTCGTCCTTTTGTCATCAGAGTTCCCAGCCTACCTACCGTGACGGCGGTAGGGCGCGGGATCGTCGACTGCTGGCGTACTGATCAACGTATTCCTGGCCCGACAATCCGAGAAGTTCGTGCATGATTTCGTCCGTGATGGCGCGCAACACGAACCGATCGTTCTCGTATCCCTCAAAACGCGAAAACTCGAGTGGACGCCCGAACACCACTCCAATCCGTTGAACTTTCGGCAAGCGTGCCCCGATCGGCATTGCCTTCTCGGTGTCAATCATCGCGACGGGAATAACGGGTACTCTCGCCTCGAGCGCCATCCGAGCAATGCCGGTTCGTCCTCGGTACATTTTGCCATCGGGGCTTCGAGTGCCTTCGGGATAAATTCCCAACAGTTTTCCCGTCGCGAGAACGGCGATGCCCGTGTTCAGCGCATCTTCGCTCGCCTTGCCGCCCGAACGGTCGATGGGCAATTGTCCGGACGCGGTGAAGAACCAGCGAACGAATCGACCCTTGATTCCTTTCCCCGTGAAATATTCTGACTTGGCCAAAAACACCACCGGGCGCTTGAGGACCAGCGGGAGGAATACCGAGTCGATGAAGGAAAGGTGATTGCTGGCGAGGATTGCGGAACCCGTCGCGGGCAGGTTCTCCAGACCTTTCACCCACGGCCGAAAAACCCGAATGAGGATCGGGCCGAGGATCAGATTTTTGACGAGCCAGTAAAACACGCCTTCAGCCTAGCCATCAGTTGTGAACGACGACACCCATTGGTCAATCGCCAAAAAGTGGCTAGACTCGACAAAATATCTGCCGTCGAAGGAGCCCCGTGAACGAAACAAGCATGGCTGCAATTGTCCCTCATGACCCGACTGCGACGGTCAGTGATTTGTTGGAAGAGCGCTTCCG
>CAMDKN010000115.1 GCA_945901035.1 Gulosibacter massiliensis
AGCGCGAATCGATGGGCTTCGTCACGCGCGCGTTGAACCAGATACAGCGCGTTGCTGTCGCGGGGCAGAATTACGGGGAAATCGGCGTTGGGGAGCCACAATTCCTCGAGCCGCTTCGCCAATCCGACAACGGAAACACCCTCGACACCGGACTCGGCGAGCGCACGCTGGGCGGCGTTTACTTGCGGTTGTCCACCGTCGACGAGGATCAAGGTGGTCGGGTAACGCATGCTGGAACGTTCCTCTTTCAACCGAACAAGACGACGCGCGATGAGTTGGTGCATCGCTTCGGTGTCATCCCTCGCCGACGCAATTCCGTAGTGACGGTAATCGTCCTTGACCGGTAGACCGTCTTCGAACACGACCAGCGAACCGACAATGTCGGTCCCCCCGAGGTGCGAGACATCACAACATTCGAAACGAAGTGGAGCCTCGGAGAGTCCCAGATTGTCACGCAGATCCTCGAGTGCACGCGACCGCGCGACGAAATCATGGGCCCGGTGAAGTTCGTGCTCTCCGAGCGCGAGTTTGGCGTTTTTGGTCACGCTCACGAGCAGCGTTGCCCGGTCGCCTCGTTGTGGCACCGCGATTCGCACCCTGCCCTGATTTCCCGAGTCCCGGCGCCGCTTCGTCAAAAGTTCACCGAGCGCCTCATGAGACTGTGGCACGAACGGGACATCGATGAGCGCGGGCGGTGCATCGAGTTCATACACGTTTTCAATCGCCTGTTCCAGAATCGCGGCGGGGTCCATTTCGAGTTCGGTGTCGACGGTCCAGACTCGGGTTCCGCGCACGCGACCCTCGCGCACGTGAAATATGGCGATTGCCGCGGACAACTCACTCGAGGCGAATCCGACGATGTCAACATCGAGTTCATCGCGTAACACGACAGCGCTGCGCTGGGCGATGGATTGCAGGGCACTTCGTTGATCGCGAAAACGAGCCGCTGACTCAAAGTCCTGGCGCTCGGACGCACTCACCATCCGTTCACCGAGATCGTCGATTACCGCGGAGTCGTGCTTCGTCATGAATTCCACGAAGCCTTCCGCGAGTCCCCGATGTTCCTCGGGGGTCACGCGACCGACACAGGGCGCAGCGCATTTTCCGATATCACCGAGCAGACAGGGGCGATCGTCGCGTCGCGCCTTGGTGAAGGTCGAATTCGCGCACGACCGGACGGGGTACACCGTCAGGAGCAAATCCAGCGTCTCGCGCACCGCCCACGCCTTGGTGAAGGGACCGAAGTACGCGGTTCCGTCTTTCACTCGTGTTCGCGCCAGCATTGCGCGCGGGTATTCCTCAGCCATCGTCACCGCCAGATAGGGATAACCCTTGTCATCACGGAATCGAATGTTGAACGGCGGGCGAAACTCCTTGATCCACGTGAACTCAAGGTGCAGCGCCTCGAGTTCCGTCCCGACGACCGTCCAGTCGACGCGCCGAGCGGTACCGACCATCCGAGCCGTGCGTTCGAGCTGCCCCGACGCGCTGTGAAAATAGGTGGACAGTCGATTACGAAGGTTCTTGGCCTTGCCGACGTAGAGAATTCGGTCGTTCTCGTCGAAAAAGCGATACACACCCGGATCGGTCGGAATCGACCGTGGTGCCGGATGCCACGCGCGGGTCATTTCAGGATTTCGGCCAGGAACGCACCCGTATGCGACCCCGTGGCTCGGGCGACTTCTTCGGGTGTGCCGGTTGCGACGATCCGCCCACCACCGTCACCACCCTCGGGTCCCATGTCGATCAGGTAATCAGCCGAACGAATCACGTCGAGGTTGTGCTCGATCACAATCACGGTGTTGCCTTTGTCGACCAGGGTGTGGAGGACCGTCAGAAGGCGGCGAACGTCCTCGAAGTGCAGTCCGGTCGTCGGTTCGTCGAGAACATAGACGGTACGACCGGTCGAACGGCGCTGTAACTCAGTGGCCAACTTGACGCGTTGCGCCTCGCCACCGGACAACGTTGTCGCGGACTGTCCGAGACGAACATACCCCAAACCGACATCACAGAGCGTCTTCATGAAACGGTGAATGGAGGTGATGGGTTCGAAGAACTTCTCGGCCACCTCGATCGGCATGGACAGCACCTCCGAGATGTTCTTGCCCTTGTACCGAACGGTCAGTGTCTCTCGGTTATACCGTTTCCCGTGACACTCTTCACACTCGACGTAGACGTCCGGAAGGAAGTTCATCTCGATCTTGATCGTTCCGTCTCCCGAGCAGTTCTCGCAGCGACCGCCCTTGACGTTGAACGAAAATCGCCCCGGCCCATAACCGCGTTCTTTGGCTTCGATCGTTTCGGCGAAGAGGGTTCGAATCTTGTCGAACACACCCGTGTAGGTGGCCGGGTTCGACCGCGGCGTCCGCCCGATGGGTGCCTGATCGACGTGGATCACCTTGTCGAGATGGTCGAGTCCGGAGACCGACTTGTGCCGACCCGGCGTTTGTTTCGCACCGTTGAGGCGGTTCGCCATGACCTTGTAGAGGATGTCGTTGACCAACGAACTTTTCCCGGAACCGGACACCCCGGTCACTGCGACAAACACACCCAGCGGGAAATCGACGGTGACGTCGACGAGGTTATTGGCACTCGCGCCGTGGACGGTGACGATGCGGTCCGAGGACCATGGACGACGTTCCACTCGCTCGGACACCTTTTCGCGACCGGACAGGAAAGCGGCGGTGTGCGATCGTTTCTCTTTGAGAAGGTTCGCGAGCGAACCCGAGTGCACGACTTCACCACCGTGTTCACCAGCGCCCGGACCGATGTCGACGATCCAGTCGGCGGCGTGGATGGTGTCCTCGTCGTGTTCCACAACGACCAGAGTGTTCCCGATCTCCCGCAGTCGCACGAGGGTTTCGATCAATCGCCGATTGTCGCGCTGGTGCAACCCGATCGACGGTTCGTCGAGCACGTAGAGAACTCCCGTCAGCCCTGCACCGATTTGTGTGGCCAGTCGAATTCGCTGGGCTTCCCCTCCCGAGAGCGTTCCCGCGGCACGAGACATGGTGAGATAGCCGAGTCCGACGTGAAGGAGAAACTCAAGTCGGGCGGTGATTTCGCGCAACACGGCCGCTGCGACCTGGGTGTCTCTGTCCGAGAGGGACAGGTTGGCGACGAATTCGTGAGCGACGTTGAGCGACAGCCCGCAGACCTCGGAAATCGACTTGCCATTGATCGTGACCGCCAAAACCGCGGGCGCGAGGCGCTGTCCCTGACAACTTTCGCAGGGAACGGTTCGATGGAACGCGCCGAATCGTTCTTTGGTCCACTCCCCCTCCGTCTCCGAATACTTGCGCTCCACATAGGTCAAAACGCCCTCGAAACCGCGGGACATCGACACCTTTCGCCCGTAACGATTCCGCCACTTGATGACGACCTCGTGGTTGTTGCCGTACAACACAGCGTTCTGCACTTCTTCCGCCAAGTCCTGCCACGGCGTGTCCAAACTGAAGTCGAGATCGACCGCGAGCCCTTCGGCCAATCGCTCGAAGTACGGATAGATCAACTCTTTTCCGCCCGGCTTCCACGGCAGGACGACACCCTGCCGAATCGACAGCGACGGGTCGTCGAGAACCAACTCGACGTCCGCCATCGACTGCGTACCGATGCCATGGCAGGTCACACAGGCCCCGAACGGGGCGTTGAACGAGAATGTGCGCGGTTCGATCTCGGTGAGGGTCACGATGTGCTGGTTGGGGCAGGAGAGCTTTTCGCTGAACGTCCGGCTCTCGCCACTGTCCACGAAGTCAACCACCAGGACTCCCTGACCCAGTTTCAGGGCGGTCTCGACCGAATCGTTGAGTCGTGACACGTCGCCGCCCGACGTCAGACGGTCGACAACAACCGAGATGTCGTGCTTGATTTGTTTCTTGAGGATCGGAGGCTCGGAGAGTTGAATGACCTCTCCGTCGACCGAAGCACGTGCGTATCCCTGACCGAGCAGGTCAGCGAACACCTCGACGAATTCGCCCTTACGACCGACCACGATCGGTGCCAAAATTTGAAAGCGCGTCTCGACCGGAAGGGTGGCAAGCTGATCGGAAATCTGTTGTGCGGATTGGCGTTCGATCGGTTCGCCACACTCGGCACAGTGGGGAATGCCGATCCTCGCCCATAACAGTCGCATGTAGTCGTAAATCTCGGTGATCGTCCCCACCGTCGATCGCGGGTTTCGATTCGTGGACTTTTGGTCGATCGACACCGCGGGCGACAAGCCGTCAATGAAGTCGACGTCGGGGCGATCGATTTGTCCGAGGAACTGGCGCGCATAGGACGACAGCGACTCGATATAACGCCGTTGCCCCTCGGCGAAGAGGGTGTCAAAAGCGAGCGACGACTTACCCGAGCCGCTCAAACCAGTGAAAACAACGAGTGAATTGCGCGGAATGGTCAGGTCCACATTTTTGAGATTGTGTACCCTCGCCCCTTTGATACTGATGACATTTTTGCCGGAGACAGGGGTTATAGCCACGTTGTCATTC
>CAMDKN010000116.1 GCA_945901035.1 Gulosibacter massiliensis
GTTCAATGTCGTCGACGTGTACGCCACGCGCGGCAACATCGGTTGCGACAAGGACCTTGACGCGTCCGGTGCTGAACGCCTCGAGGTTTCGGTCGCGCTGAGGCTGCGACAGGTTTCCGTGTAGGTCAACGGCGGGAATTCCCGCTTCGATCAGAACCTTGGCGAGTTTTTTGGCGTGGTGTTTGGTGCGCATGAAGAGGATGCGCCGACCGGTTCCCGACGCAAGGGCTTTGATGAGGGCGTTCTTGCGGTCAACGTCGTCGACTTCAAAAACGTGGTGGGTCATCGCCGCAACGTGCGAGTTCGCTTCGTCGACCGAGTGCAGAACCTCGTTCTGCAGGAATTTGTTGACGAGTTTGTCAACACCGTTGTCGAGCGTGGCGCTGAAGAGCATGCGCTGTCCGCCGGACGGCGTCGCCGACAGGATACGGGTCACGATGGGCAGGAATCCGAGATCCGCCATGTGGTCGGCCTCATCGAGGACGGTCACTTCGACGGCACTCAGATGAACGAAGCCTTGTTTCATCAGGTCTTCCAGGCGACCGGGGGTGGCGACAACAATGTCAACGCCCTCCTTGAGTGTTGCGACCTGACGGTTTTGCGAAATTCCGCCAAAGATGGTCATCGACCGCAATCCATACGCGTCCGCCAGGGGCTGAAGTGCGGCGGTGATCTGAGTCGCGAGTTCTCGCGTCGGCGCAAGAATGAGGCCAAGCGGATAACCCGCGCGGCGCTTTCCGCCCGCGAGTTCGGTGCCGAGGCGAGCGACCATGGGAATGGCGAAGGCGAGAGTCTTTCCCGAGCCGGTCTTGCCGCGACCAAGCACGTCGCGACCCGCGAGGGTGTCGGGCAGGGTGTCAACCTGGATGGGGAAAGGGGTTTCTTTGCCGTCTTTCGCGAGGACCGCGACGAGAGGGGCGGGCACGCCGAGCGTGCTGAAGGTGTGAGTAGTCACAGTGATACCAGTTTCAAATGGTGACCGATCGGGCACGAGCGTGCGCGGTCAATCGAGTGGGCGAGCGTGCCGAGTGGCACAGTCGTTCGCCGAAGAAAAGATGTCAACCGCCGGGCGGTGAGGGATGCGTTATTCGACGCACACATCGAAAAAATCTCGAGTGCAGTAGTTCCAGTGTACTCGCAGAACGGTTACGGTCCGAGCAGGGCGTACATTTCGGCGATTTCGGCGGTCTGTGCCGCAACAATGGCGGTGCCTAATGCCGAGACGACGTCATTCGCCGTGGTTGCCAACACGTCGTTGGCCATGGCGATGGCGCCGTCGTGATGCTGGATCATGTGTGTCAGGAAGAGCGCGTCGAACTCGGCACCGGTTGCCTGTTCAAGCGCAGCCATGTCGGCGTCGCTGACAATGCCCGGCATCGACATTCCGTGGGCTCCGTGATCGCCCTCCATCGCGCCCGCCGCCGCGAGCCACGCGGTCATTTCGTCAATCTCGGGTTGCTGAGCGCCTTTGATGCGCGCGGCGAGGTCACGAATGGCAGGAGTCGTGGTGTTGGACTCGGCGAGTGTCGCGAGTTCGACCGCTTGCGAGTGATGCGGGATCATCATCTGAGCGAACATGACGTCGTTTGCATCGAACGGCTGCGCAAATTGAGGTGCCGCCGATTCCGTAATCGGCGCGGGGAGCTCTCCGCTCGGGTTGGGGGAACCGAACATTCCGTTGGTGCAACCGCCCAAAACCAAGATGAGAGAACCGACGAGAGCCAACGGAGCGAGAGATTTATTCATGGTTTAATTCTAAACGCGCCGTATCCGCGGGTCGTTCAGCCGCCCCAACGATGCGTATGAGATTCGAACCCAAACGGTGGCTCGGTAGGCTGGGGTCAACACAACTCAGGAGGGTTATCTCGTGCCACGCGTTCCCAACGAGTCCGAGGTGGCTGACGACTGGTCGGCGAAAATCGCCGTCGCCGAAGAACTCGTTCCGCTCATCGGCCGCCTGTATCGCGACAACGGAATTGTTCTCTCGGTGCACGGTCGTAGCCTGCTCAATCTTTCTCCCATCGACATCGTGCGCATTCACCGCTTCGCGCGACACGTTGACGGGCACGCGCTCGACATCGAATTCACTGCTCGATTGATCCGTTCAGCAATTGCCCTGAATCCGGGAACAGCGTCGATTGACGTTGCGCGAATGAGTTCCGCCTTCGGTGCGTCGGGAGAAACCGACCTCGAGTCGTTTGTCGCCAGTGAACTGGCGGACATTACCGATCACCACAGTCAGTCGGTCGCCCCACGGCGCGACGTTATCCTCTACGGCTTCGGTCGCATCGGTCGACTCATCGCCCGAATCTTGCTGTCGCGTTCGTCGGACAACGGTGGGTTAGCGCTGCGCGCCATCGTCGTTCGGCGCGGTGGTTCCAAGGACCTGGTAAAACGGGCGAGCCTCTTGCGACGCGACTCCGTTCACGGACCCTTCAACGGTTCCATCACGGTCGATGAATCCACCAATCGAATCGTCGCCAACGGGACCTCCATCCAAATCATCTACGCGAACGACCCGGCCGCGATTGATTACACCGAGTTCGGTATCGCTGACGCCGTCGTCGTCGATAACACGGGGCGATGGCGCGACGAGGAGGGACTTCAGCAGCACCTCGAGTCGGCCGGGGTCGATCGCGTGTTACTCACGGCCCCGGGGAAAGGGTCGTTGAAAAACATTGTCTACGGAATCAACGACAGCACCATCGAGGATACGGATCGTGTCATCACCGCGGCGTCCTGCACCACCAACGCCATCACGCCGGTGTTGAAGGTCATCAATGACACCTACGGTGTTGCTTATGGTCACGTCGAGACCGTTCACTCGTTCACCAACGACCAAAACCTCATCGACAATTTCCACGACGGCGACCGACGCGGGCGCTCCGCCGTTCTCAATATGGTCATCACCGAGACGGGGGCGGCGAGCGCGGTGGCGAAAGCGCTACCCGAGTTAGCGGGAAAGCTCACGGGCAACGCAATCCGAGTCCCCACACCGAATGTTTCGCTCGCCATTTTGAATCTCACCCTCGACCGAGCCGTCACGACGAACGACCTCAACGCCTTTCTGAGGGATGTGTCGCTCAATTCCGAATTGCGACAACAGATCGACTACATCGAATCCGCGGAGGTCGTGTCAACCGATTTTCTGGGTTCCCGCCGAGCGGGAATCGTCGACGGCTTGGCCACGATAACGAGCGGAAACCACGCCGTTGTGTACGTCTGGTACGACAACGAATACGGCTACAGCCACCAGGTCGTGCGTGTGTTGGAAAAAATGGGGGGAGTCACACGCCCGTCATTCCCGTCACGCCGAGGGAACGTCTGACCCATTGATGGGGACGAGCACTTCGTTTCGGCGCAAAAATCCCGGCTTCCACGGTGGGTCGTAGCGCGCGAACAGTGTCGTACTGGCCGGAGTGATTCCCCACTCGGACAGTTGTCGAAGAAGTCGTGATTCGTACCCGCGCGCCCGTTGTGTGTTCCAGCCTCCCGCAAATCTAACCGCCGCGACGGTGAGCAGTGGGACAACGTGGGTCGTGACGCCCGGCCTCACGGGGTCTGGCACGCGCGTGGTCCCGTGCGGAAGGACAAACGAGATGACGTGAGATGAGTCCGACGTCGCCTCGTGAAAGACCGGCGCGGTCATCGCCAATTGTGTGTTGTCGCGGTTTTCGCCGGAGATGTACCCGACGAGCGGACGGAACCCGACGCTGGGCGCAGATTCGAACGTTCCCGATACGGAAACGCTGGCGAGAACGTGCTCCGCATACTCGCGGAACTCCACGTTGCCGCGTCGCGTCACCAGGCGGAATGCTGCTTCCTCGGTCATGGCGTCACCGCCAGCGCCTCAGCGGTCGAGATCACCCGGGCAAACTCACCCGCGAGACTTGCGCCGTTGATTCGAGCGACCTCATCGGCCGAGACGGTCTGACCCGCCGAGTCAGTGCGGTCGTGGGTATGCGTCGCGTCGAGGACAAAGTCCACCGCGTACCCCAGATTGTCCGCCATGCGCGCCGTGGTGGAACAGCAGTGATCGGTCGTGATTCCACAGATCGTCACTGTCGTCACCCCGTTCGTGCTCAGCCACTCGTGAAGATCGGGTGTCCCGTAAAAAGCCGAGTTGGTGTTCTTTGTCACGAGCAGGTCGTGGGGGCCGTCGACTCCGGGCTTGAAGTCGTTGCCCGGCTGGCCCGGTGCGAGCGGTGAATCGGGGGAGAGCGAGTCATGCCGGACGAGGACGATTGGGCGCTCGGCTGCTCGCCAATGAGCGAGAAGTGCTCGGATGTTGTCTTCGCACTGAAGGTTGTTCCGCGGACCAAACAGGGAATCCTCGAAACCCTGCTGGACGTCAACCACGATGAGAGCGTTAGTCATAGTGTTACCGTACCTCCGTCGACCCCGCCGCGGAACTCCTTCGTGAAATGATTGGGCGCTTTCGCAATGGTTCGGCGGTACCCCGTCGG
>CAMDKN010000117.1 GCA_945901035.1 Gulosibacter massiliensis
ACGTAGTTGACCCACGCCGCGACCTGTGCCGCAATCGCGGGGTCGTAGTACCAGTTGATGAGCTTCTCGGCGTTGGTCTTGCGGGGGCTTCCGATCGGAATCATGAACGTGTCGTTCCAGAACGTTCCGCCCGAGTCGGGCAACACGAATTTCCACTTCTCGTAACCCGCTTCGAGGTTGAGCACCGTGATGTCTCCCGACCAGACGATTCCGGCGAGAGCGTCTTCGCTCACGAGGTCCTCGGAGTACGAGTTTCCCTTGATGTTGCGGATGTATCCGTCCGCAACGCGCATTTCAATCTCGGCGATTGCCGCGTTGAATTCGTCTGCGGTGAACTTGGTGATGTCCACGCCCTGGCTGCGCATAATCACACCGACGGTGTCGCGCATCTCGCTGAGGACGACCACGCGTCCCTTGAGTTCGTCGCGCCACAGGTCCGCCACGGACATAACCGGAGTGGAGACGAGGTCGGTGTTGTACACGAGTCCGGCAAAGCCACCCTGCCACGGAAGTGACGACAGGCGGCCCGGGTCGAAATCGGGGTTGAGCAAATCTGTCACAAGATTTTTGTGGTTGGGAATGTTGTCGAGGTTGAAGGCCTGTGTCCATCCGCGACGGATCCAGCGTGACACCATCCATTCGGTGAGACACACGGTGTCGGCGCCGATGTCTTGGCCGAGCGCGAGTTGGTCTTTGACCTTGGCGAAGTACGAGTTGTTGTCGTCAACCTCGACGAGGTAGTTGGCGGCGATTCCGCTTGCGGCGGTGAACGCTTCGAGCGTCGGGTAATTGCCGTTGTCGTCTTCGTCCAAATAGAGCGGCCAGTTGGCCCAGTTGACCGTGGGGTCAGTGGCCGAGATGTCTTCGGCGGCGACGAGCGCCTGTTCGCCGGGTGCACAGGCGGCGAGGGACAGCGCGACCGCGCCTCCGACTGCGCCACCGAGAAGAGCACGACGAGAGAGTTGAGCGGCTCGAGCGTGCTGCACGAGTTCGCGGATGATGGGATCTTCGGGAAGATTTCGCTGGTTCATGAATATCCTCTACTCAGTGGGCGACCTCGATGTCAAACCCGTGTGGTTTGATAATGGCACAATTTGCGGAAAAAAGTAACACGTCCGCGCAGGTTTTCCTCGTCCACTCGTTTAGCGGCACGAATTTCGTCGACATTGAGCGTTTTCGTTGCGGAATCCCTCGCCTATCGCCATAATGACAGAGGGATTCCCCACCACCACCTGTCATAGGAGACACATCATGCGGATCGCCGTTCCCACCGAAATTAAAAACAATGAGTACCGCGTTGCCATCACACCGGCCGGGGTCAAGGATCTCGTTTCCGCCGGACACAGCGTTCTGATTCAGTCCGGGGCAGGTCTCGGTTCCAACATCACGGATGACGCTTATGCGGCGCAGGGTGCCACGATCGAGAAGGACGCCGCAGCGGTGTGGGCGGCGGGCGACATGATTCTCAAGGTCAAGGAACCGATCGAAAGCGAATACCCCCATTTTCGCGAGGGCATGCTGTTGTTCACCTATCTCCACCTCGCCGCCGAGGAACACTTGACGAAGGCGCTCCTCGCCGCCAAGGTCACGTCGATTGCCTACGAAACCGTCCAGTTACCGAGTCGCGCACTGCCGCTGCTCGCGCCCATGAGTGAAGTGGCGGGACGACTGTCCGTCATCGTCGGGGCCAACGCGATGTTGCGTCCGCACGGCGGACCCGGTCTTCTCGTATCCGGAGTCCCCGGAACACACCCCGCGAACATCGTTGTCCTCGGCGGTGGTGTCGCTGGCACGAGCGCGGTGGCGATGGCCGTCGGAATCGGTGCGACCGTGACGGTGCTCGACACGAACATCCAGCGTTTGCGTGAATTGGACGCTCAGTATGCCGGACGCGTTCAGACGCTCGCCTCGAACGCCTACGAAATCGAGAAAGCGGCACTCGGTGCCGACATGATTATCGGGTCCGTCCTGATTCCCGGTGCCAAAGCCCCGAAACTTATTACTAACGAGCTGGTGAAAAAGATGAAGCCAGGGTCGGTGCTGGTCGACATCGCCATCGACCAGGGTGGCTGTTTCGAGGATTCGCACGCAACGACTCACAGCGAGCCGACTTTCGCGGTCCACGACACGATTTTTTACTGCGTCGCCAATATGCCAGGCGCGACGCCTCAGACGTCGACCCACGCGTTGACCAATGCGACGTCGCCGTACGTTCGCGCTCTCGCCGCCAAGGGGTGGAAAGACGCACTGCGAACGGACGCGTCCCTCGCGTTGGGACTCAACACCCACGACGGAAAACTCACGAACGATGCGGTGGGCGTTGCTCACGGGATCGACGCCGTGTCCATCGATTCCGTGCTCGCGTAGAGCACCACGCGCAGACCTCGCCACGTGCCGACGCCCGGTCGGGCGGCGGGGTCGAACGTCCCCACCGGAGCACCCGTCGCTCGATGGTCCTCGAGCGTTGCTCGTCGAAGCGTGAGGATGTCCCGAAACGGGTCGAGCCCTCGAATGAGCGACGTCGCCGAGACGAGGACTCGCACCGATTGTCGACGCGCACGCCCAATCGCGCCGAGAAAGTCGGACGCCGCGGTCACCGTCAACGAATCGAGTATCCGATCGAGGTTGTCAATAGCGGCAATGTCCCGTGCCCCAGCCAGGTGTTGGGGCTCGCGGACCCACGTGACGTCGAGACCTCGGGTCAGTGCGCGCAGCGCCGTCGTTCGACCCGACCCGGCTTCGCCAATTACGGCGACGTCACCGTCGTCGGGCGACCAGATTGCGGGGGTGTGTCGTGCACGCGGCATGTCGTCGAGCAGCCCGAAACCGTCACGGCCGTCCCGCGCGACCGGCTCCCGAAGTGCGGTTTGCCATAGCCTGTCGGTGCTCGCGAGATGTGTTCCCTCACCTGCGCCGGCGACGGCGGGGATTCGAACTTCGCGGACGCGGCCGTCCCCCGTTGTCACGAGTGCGCCTCCGGGCGACGGGGTGAGCGTTGTCGATTGCCCCAACACCGCCATCACGTCGTGACTGGTGTTCATCGCGAGGCACACGCGAACCGGAATGTTCCCCAGCACGCTGTCCCGCAGAACTCCGGTGGGGTGTTGGACCGCCACCACGAGGTGAACCCCCAGTGAGCGACCGCGGCGGGCGATGTCGCCCAGCACATCGTGTGCATTCGGGAATTGCCGCAGGAATTCGTGAACCTCGTCCACGACGATTGCGAGGCGCGGGATTCCGCGAGCGACATCGATCGACGAGATTTCACGGCGACGAAGTTCTTCTTCGCGGCGGCGCATCTCGGCGGCGATGGCGTGCAGGACACGGGGAACGTCGTTGTCGAGATCCGTGACTGTCCCGAGGTGGTGTGGAAACCGCTCGAGCCGGCGCAGTGTCGCGCCGCCCTTGAAGTCGATTCCGATGAAGGTGAACTCGGCGGGCGAAAACCGTGTGGCCCAGTCACTCACGGTCGCCACCAGCGCATGAGATTTCCCGGAACCCGTTCGTCCAGCGAACAACACGTGCGGTGTCGTCGAATTCAGCGTGATGGCTAACCTGTCGGTGACGTCACCCGTCAATCGCGTTCGCGCCCGCGACATCGCCGCGGCGCTGGTGTCGTCGGGTTGCCAGTCACCGCGTTCCGGCAGAGTCCCCCGTCGACCGACCGATACTACGTGGTCGCCAGCACAGCGGATTGTTGTGTCGACTCGCGACGACAGCCCTCGAACGAGACGCGCACCACTGGACCAGAAAACCTGACCGCCCTCGCGGTTGGGCTCTCCGAGGTGAGCCGCCCCGTGGAAACACAGTGCGTTCCACACGGCATCGGCGGCGGACCCCTCCCCGACGACGGCGACACCGTCCGCTACATCGACCAGCCAGGGTTCTCCGCTCGAAGTGACACCCGCACGAATCTTTGTGCGCCCGTCTCGCGGAGCCACCCAATCGTCACACCGCGCGATGTCGGTGACGGACGGGTGCGCGCGTTGGGCGGCAATGACTTCAGCAACACGTCGGGCTTCGTCGGCGTGACGACGGGCCGCCTGCTCGCGAGCCCGCGCTGCACGTTTTTCGCGATCATCCCTCCGCGCTCGGCGTCGGGCATCGAGAAAATGAGCGACGACCATGGTGGGGGCAATGACAGCACCAACCAGAGCAAACGAAGATCCCGTCACCCACCACACGACCATCGACAACACGAGCGGCGCGACGACGCCGATGAACGGAAACGGCGGTAATGTCACTGCTCCACGGTGACAGGCGGCCGCTCCGAGCAAGGGAAAAGGCGGCGACTCTGTGGAGAATCGCCGCCTTTTCGCGCAGTGTTACTCGCCGATGTAGGACATCACGTGCTTGATACGCGTGTAGTCCTCGAAT
>CAMDKN010000118.1 GCA_945901035.1 Gulosibacter massiliensis
CGACCGTTGCCAAGAGATGAAGAACATAGCGGTCCTCGGCGTCTGCGAAACGACGAATTCGTCCGACGCCACCGCCCGTCGGCAACAGTTTCGGACCCGTCAGCGCTTTTTCGATGCGCTGTTCGACGATGTCCGGAAGTTTGGTTCCGCCGTAGGAGAAAAATTTGATGCCGTTGTCCGCCGCGTGATTGTGCGAGGCGGAAATCATGACTCCGAAGTCCGCGCGAATATCTTTGACGAGAAATGCGGCGGCCGGCGTCGGCAAGATACCGGCATCCAGCACGTCGATTCCGGAACTGGCCAATCCCGCGGACACGGCGGCGGCCAAAAATTCTCCGGAAATGCGTGGGTCCCGCGCGACAATCGCCCGCGGTTTACGACCCTCGCGACGAACTTCGTCGGCGTGACGACCCTGGGTGAGAACCTGCGACGCCGCTTGAGCGAGGTGCAGTGCCAAATCGGCCGTGAGCTCGTGATTGGCGAGCCCGCGAACACCATCGGTCCCAAAGAGACTCGACATCGGCGAATGACCGATTAACGCTTCGAGTACTGAGGAGCCTTGCGAGCCTTCTTCAGACCGGCCTTCTTGCGCTCCTTGATGCGGGCGTCGCGCGAGAGGAAACCGGCCTTTTTCAGGGCCGCGCGGTTGTTCTCGGTGTCAATCTCGTTCAGCGAACGGGCGATACCGAGGCGCAACGCGCCAGCCTGTCCGGAGGGCCCGCCACCGGAGATGCGGGCAATAACGTCATACACCGACCCCAACTCGAGCAACGCGAACGGAGACGTGACGAGCTGCTGGTGGAGCTTGTTGGGGAAGTATTCCTCGATGGCACGACCGTTGACGGTCACGACGCCGGTACCCGGAACGAGACGCACGCGAGCGATTGCTTCCTTGCGACGTCCGACGGCTGCGCCGGCGACCGACAGTTTGAGTTTCGGAGCCTTGGCATCCGAGGTGGTTGTTTCGCTAATTTTCGCCATGATCTAGTCCTTTACTGAGCGCTTACTGCGCAACCTGGTCAAATGTGTAGGGCTTGGGCTGCTGCGCCGTGTGAGGGTGCTCAGCACCCGCATACACCTTCAGCTTGCGGAACTGGTCGGCTCCGAGCGAGTTCTTGGGGAGCATGCCGCGAATCGCTTTTTCGACGGCACGCGTCGGGTGCTTTTCGAGCAGTTCCGAATACTTGACGGCCGTGAGTCCACCGGGATATCCCGAGTGGCGGTACGCGAGTTTCTGGGTCAGCTTCGAGCCCGTCAACGCGACCTTTTCAGCGTTGATGATGATGACAAAGTCGCCCATGTCCATGTGCTGGGCAAAGGTCGGCTTGTGCTTCCCGCGGAGAAGGACGGCCGCGTGCGAAGCGAGACGGCCGAGGACAACGTCCGCGGCGTCGATGATGATCCATTCCCGCGTGATGTCAGCGGGCTTGGGTGAGAATGTACGCGTCACAGTCGTAGTGCTTTCGGTTAAAGTGTTCGTGAATCCCGCTCCGGTGAGGCTTTCTAAGGAAAGAACTCGGTGGAGGGCTCAACCAGGCACCCGGGTGGGCACCAAGGGTCAAGACTACAAGGGTTTCCCGAATCGGTCAAACCGGTGGGCGACGGGCACGCGACAGTTCCGCCCGAGAGCCAACCTCATCGTCCGGCGGGTAGCCAACTTCCACCAGTGTCAGCCCGTGCGGGGGGATGACGATAAACGCCGAGGTGCGTGTGCGCTGATTCCGAAGGGTGACGGCATCGGACACCTCGAGCCGACCGCGACCCACCGCGATGCACATCCCGACGAGGTTTCGCACCATGTTGTGGCAGAACGCGTCGGCCTGAATCGTCGCAACGAGGATTCCGTCCGGTTCGCGACGCCACGAAAAGATCTGCAATTCGCGCACACGCGTGGCGCCCGGGCGAGGCTTGCAATACGTGGTCCAGTCGTGAAGTCCCAGAATCGACGACGCGGCCTGATTCATCCGGTCGAGATCGAGTGGATCGTCGATCCAATAGGTGATGGCTCGAGTTCGCGGGTCGCGCCGCGACACGTCATCCGAGATCCGGTATTCGTAGCGCCGAAACAACGGTGAATACCGCGCATCGAACCCGTCGGGTGCCGCGACCACAGATCGCACGTGGAGCGCCCCCGCTTTGAGCAGTGAGTTGAGACGGCGACGAAGATGCTCGGGGTCGACCGAATCGTCCACGTCGACGTGGGCGACCTGACCGGTCGCGTGCACACCCGCATCGGTTCGGCCCGACACCGTCGTTTGAATCGCGTCGAGCCTCAAAATCGTGGCGAGCGCACCGTCCAATTCCCCCTGAACCGTCACGAGGTTCGGCTGTTTCGCCCACCCCGCGAAATCCGTCCCGTCGTACGAGAAGTCGATGCGCAGTCTCATGGTGTTCCTTTGTTAACCACGAAAGACCCGAGGATTTCCCTCGGGCCGTTCGCCATCACACTATTTCGTGTCGTCCTCGGCGTCCGCCTCGGCGGCGTCGTCCTGTGCGGATTCCGCTTCCGGAGCAGCCTCTGCTTCGGGGGCCTCGTCCGCGACGGGGGATTCCTCTGCGACAGTTTCGGTTTCGACAACCTCGGTCTCGACAACCTCGGTCTCGACGATTTCCTCGACCGGAGCGTCGACAACCTCGTCCGCCGCAACCTCGTCCGCGACAATCGCTGCGGGCTTGGCGACCGGAGCGGCCGCGGCAGCAGCAGCGGCAGCCGTCTTTTTGGCCGACTTCGGCTTGGGGTTCACGGGTTCCAGGACCAGTTCAATCTGCGCCATCGATGCGTTGTCGCCCTTGCGGAAACGCGTCTTCGTGATACGGGTGTAGCCACCCTCGCGGCTCTCGACCTGCGGCGCGATGATCGCGAACAGTTCGTGTGTCGCGTCCGTGTTCCGCAGAATCGCGAGAACACGACGACGTGCGTGGAGGTCTCCGCGCTTTCCGAACGTCACCAGACGCTCGGCGAGCGGGCGAAGGCGCTTGGCTTTCGTCTCGGTCGTCTCGATCGACTTGTGCGTGAACAGCGCGACAGCGAGGTTCGCGAGCATCAGTCGTTCGTGGGCCGGTCCGCCGCCGAGGCGGGGTCCCTTTGTGGGCTTGGGCATGGGGTGGTTCTCCTGTCAAATGCAAGTGCGCGGGCACTCACAGCGCGATTATTTTTCGTTGGCCTCGAAGTAGTGAGCCGAGTCCGCCCCGGGGACGCCGTCCTTGAGTTGCAGTTCGCGCTCGGCGAGCTTCTCGAGGACCTCATCGACCGACTTCTGTCCGAAGTTGCGGATGTTCATGAGCTGGTGTTCGGTGAGGTTCACCAACTGCGCAAGCGTGTTGATTCCCTCACGCTTGAGGCAGTTGAACGAGCGGACGGTGAGGTCGAGTTCTTCGATACGAATGTCGAGTCCCTCTCCGGTCACCTCAACCTCGTATCGGGGTCCAAGTTCAATACCCTCGGCTTCGACGTTGAGCTCGCGTGCGAGCCCGAACAGCTCGACCAGCGTTCCGCCCGCGGACGCCACGGCGTCGCGAGGAACAATCGACGCTTTCGTTTCGACATCAATCACGAGTTTGTCGAAGTCGGTGCGCTCGCCAGCACGGGTTGCCTCAACGCGGTAGGTCACGCGAAGAACGGGCGAATAGATGGAGTCAATCGCGATGGTGCCAATCGGGGCACCGGCAATCTTGTTCTGGTCAACCGAGACATAACCACGGCCTCGCTCGATGGTGAGCTCGATCTCGAGGTTTCCCTCTTTCGACAGCGTCGCAACGTGCAACTCGGGGTTGTGGATTTCAACACCGGCCGGGGCGGTGATGTCGGCTGCGGTCGCCGCACCGGCACCCTTTTTGCGGAGGTAGGCAACGACAGGCTCGTCGTGTTCGCTCGACACCGTGATGTTCTTGAGGTTCAGGATGATTTCCGTGACGTCCTCGTGAACGCCCGTGAGGGACGTGAACTCGTGGGCGGCACCGGTGACACGGAAGCGCGTGACCGCGGCTCCGGGGATCGACGAGAGCAGGGTTCGACGAATCGAGTTTCCCAGGGTGTAGCCGAAGCCGGGCTCGAGCGGTCCAATGACGAACTGCGAGCGCGTATCGGATTCGGTGATTTCGGTGAGGGTGGGTCGCTGTGCAATGAGCACGTGGTTTCCTTTCGGTCAGTGTCCGCTATTTGACACTTCTCTGAATGCGAATATTGAATTGTGGGGCCCGAGCGGATGGGTTGCCCCACACGCCCAGGTAAAACTGCGGTGCGTTAGACGCGACGGCGCTTGGGCGGGCGGCAACCATTGTGCGCCTGCGGCGTCACATCGGTAATCGACCCAACCTCGAGGCCGGCGGCCTGAAGCGAACGAATCGCCGTCTCGCGGCCGGAACCCGGCCCC
>CAMDKN010000119.1 GCA_945901035.1 Gulosibacter massiliensis
CCTTGAGGGACGTGAACTCGTGGGCGGCGCCGGTTACGCGAAAACGCGTCACCGCCGCTCCGGGGATCGACGAGAGCAGGGTTCGACGAATCGAGTTTCCGAGGGTGTAGCCGAAGCCGGGCTCGAGCGGTCCAATGACGAACTGCGAACGCGTATTGGGTTCCTCGTTTAGTTCGATTACTTCGAGTTCGGGGCGCTGTGCAATGAGCACGTGGTTTCCTTTCGGTCGGTGTCCGCTATTTGACACTTCTCTGAATGCGAATGTTGAATTGTGGGGTTTGGACGGCTGGGTTGCCCCAACCACCGCGGTAAATCTGTGGTGCGTTAGACGCGACGGCGCTTGGGCGGGCGGCAACCATTATGCGCCTGCGGCGTCACATCGGTAATCGACCCAACCTCGAGGCCGGCGGCCTGAAGCGAACGAATCGCCGTCTCGCGGCCGGAACCCGGCCCCTTGACGAACACGTCCACCTTCTTGACGCCGTGCTCTTGAGCCTGGCGCGCGGCCGATTCCGCCGCCAGCTGAGCGGCGAACGGGGTCGACTTGCGCGAGCCCTTGAACCCGACTCCACCCGAGGACGCCCACGAAATGACGTTGCCGGACGGGTCGGTGATGGACACGATGGTGTTGTTGAACGTCGACTTGATGTGGGCCTGACCCACGGCGATGTTCTTTTTGTCTTTACGACGAGGCTTACGGCCTGCGGTCGCTTTCGGTGCTGCCATGATCTCGTTCCCTTTCCTGGGGCCGCGGCTAGCGGCCGGCCTTCTTCTTGCCGGCGACAGTGCGCTTCGGTCCCTTGCGGGTGCGGGCGTTGGTCTTCGTGCGCTGTCCGTGAACGGGCAGACCACGACGGTGGCGGATTCCCTGGTACGAACCCAGTTCCACCTTGCGGCGAATGTCACCCTGAACCTCACGGCGCAGGTCACCTTCCACCTTGAGGTTGGCGTCGATGTAGTCACGCAGTGCGATCAGCTGATCGTCGGTGAGGTCCTTGACGCGAATGTTCTTGTCGATGTTGGTCTCCGTGAGAACCTGAACCGAGCGGGTACGGCCAACGCCGTAAATGTAGGTAAGTGCGATTTCCACGCGCTTATCGCGAGGGATATCCACTCCAGCGAGACGTGCCATGAGGCTGCTCCTAGTGATTGAAGAGGTCTGTGCCAACATCGTTCCCGAGCCTCTTACTCGGGTGGTCCCCCACGGGTGGGTTGTGATGCGGCGAAGAAATATGCAGTTGTGGTTGTGTTTCGTCTAGCCTTGGCGCTGCTTGTGACGAGGGTTCTCGCAGATCACCATGACGTTTCCGTGGCGACGAATGACTTTGCACTTGTCGCAGATTGGCTTCACGCTGGGGTTGACCTTCATTGTGCTCTCCTCGTTTGCTGGCGTCGTACCCGATTTATTCCGGGCCGTTCCTTCGGTGCGGTTACTTGTAGCGGTAAACGATGCGACCTCGTGAAAGGTCGTAGGGGCTAAGTTCTACGATTACGCGGTCCTCCGGGAGGATACGAATGTAGTGCTGGCGCATCTTGCCCGAGATGTGTGCGAGAACTTTGTGTCCGTTCTCCAGGTCGACGCGGAACATTGCGTTGGGCAATGCTTCGACGACCGAGCCTTCAATCTCGATTACGCCATCTTTGTTAGCCATGTTTCCGTTCGTTAGCTTCTAGAAACCACACGTCGTGCGGTCGGTGTTGCACGCCACAAGGGCGCGACACACCAAAGTCCTACAATACGCCACAAATCAGGGTTCTGCAACTAGGGGACTATGCGGAAAAGCCGCGCTGGGCGAGTGCAGCGAGGATTCGGGACGTCACGACCTCAATTTCGCCAATCCCATCGACCCGCACGAGAACATCACGGTCTCCGTAGGCCTCGATGAGCGGTGCTGTTTCCCGCGAATACAACTCGAGTCGGTTGCGCGCCACATCGTCCGTGTCATCCGCTCGACCCTGATCGGCCGCGCGCAATCGAATCCGTTCGATGACAACCTCGGGATCCGCAACGAGTTCGACCACCACATCGAGACGGTGGCCATCGGCCGCGAGCACATCGTCGAGCGCCCGCACCTGATCGAGTGTTCTCGGATAGCCATCCAACAAAAATCCGAGCTTACAATCGGCGTGCGTCAGGCGGTCTGCAACGAGAGCGTTCGTCAGGGTGTCCGGAACATATTCACCGCGGTCCATGAAGCCTTTGGCCTCAACGCCGAGCGGAGTTTCGTCACGAACGTTGGCGCGAAAAATGTCACCGGTGGAAATGGCGGGGATACCGAACGTCTCCGACAGGAGCACGGCTTGAGTCCCCTTGCCGGCACCCGGAGGACCGACCAGGAGCATCCGGACCATTATCCGAGCAGTCCTTCATAGTGACGCTGTTGCAACTGAGCGTCGATTTGCTTGACCGTCTCGAGTCCAACGCCGACGATGATGAGAATCGAGGTTCCACCGAACGGGAAGTTTTGATTCGCACCGATAGTCGCCAGTGCGATGAGTGGGATGAGCGCGACGACACCGAGGTAGAAAGCGCCGGGCAGCGTGATGCGGGACAAAACGTATTCCAGGTATTCGGCGGTCGGGCGACCGGCGCGGATTCCGGGGATGAAACCGCCGTACTGCTTCATGTTGTCCGCGACCTCGACCGGGTTGAAGGTGATGGCGACGTAGAAGTAGGTGAATCCAACAATCAGGAGGAAGAACATTGCCGTGTAGAGCGGCTGGTCACCGCTGGCGAGGTTTGCGCTCACCCACAGGACCCACTCGGGAGCGACAGTTCCCGCGGCGGGCTGGTTGAACTGCGCGATGAGCGCGGGGAGGTACAACAGCGACGAGGCGAAGATGACGGGAACGACTCCGGCCATGTTGACCTTGATCGGGATATACGTGCTCGTTCCGCCATAGGTGCGCGTTCCCACCACGCGCTTTGCGTACTGAACCGGGATTCGGCGCTGTGACTGTTCGACGAACACGACCGCCGCCATGATGACGATTCCGATCGCGATAACGATGAAGAAGATGTTGTTGCCCTCGGTGCGCTGGATCGCCCAGAGCGAGCTGGGGAAACCGGCGGCGATCGAGGCGAAGATGAGAAGCGACATACCGTTACCGATGCCGTGCTCGGTCAACATTTCCCCGAACCACATGATGAGGCCGGTACCGGCGGTCATCGTGATGACCATCAGAAGAATGGAGTACCAGGCGTCGCTCGTGATGAGCTGGGCGCACTCGGGGATGCTCGACGACGAACCGAACAGTTGTCCACTGCGGGCGACCGTCACCAGCGTGGTGGACTGTAGGACACCGAGACCGAGCGTCATGTAGCGGGTGTACTGCGTCAGTTTCGACTGTCCCGCCTGGCCTTCTTTGTGAAGAGTTTCGAAGTGCGGAATGACGACGCGCAGCAGTTGCGTGATGATCGACGCCGTGATGTACGGCATGATTCCGAGCGCGAAAATCGAGAGCTGCAGAAGAGCGCCGCCGGACAGCATGTTGACGAGCTCGTAGATACCGTTGGTTCCCGCGCTACCCGCGAGACAGGCCTGGACGTTGGAGTAATCAACGAACGGTGCCGGGATGAACGACCCGATGCGGTAGAGGACAATGATGAAAAGTGTGAACCCGATTTTGACCCGCAGATCGGGGGTCGACATGATTCGACGAATCGCGCTGAACACTGAGCCTCCTGTGAGTGGCCTTACGGCTAGTTCTCTAAATGTAGTAGAAAACGGGCCGAGAATCTCTCCCGGCCCGTTTCACGAACTACTTGATCGAACCGCCCGCAGCGACGATCTTGGTCTCGGCGGACTTCGACACCTTGTCCACCGTGACGGTGACGGCGACCGAAATGTCTCCGTTTCCGAGGACCTTCACCTTTTCGTTCTTGCGAACGGCACCCTTGGCCACGAGGTCGGCGATGGTGACATCCCCGCCCTTCGGGTAGAGCTCGGTGATGCGGTCCAGGTTGACAACCTGGTACTCGACCCGGAACGGGTTGGTGAATCCACGAAGTTTCGGCGTGCGCATCACGAAGTTGAGGTTTCCCCCCTCGAGACCACGACGAACCTGGTAACGAGCCTTCGAGCCCTTGGTTCCACGACCGGCGGTCTTACCCTTCGATCCTTCACCGCGACCAACACGGGTGCGCGACTTCTTGGAACCAGCAGCGGGACGCAGGTGGTGCAACTTGAGAAGTTGAACCTTCTCGACCGTTTCCTTCGCGGCGGGCTTGGCTTTGGCCGGCGCTTTGGCTGCGGGCGCCTTGTCGACAGCCTCGACAACAGGCTTCGCTGCAGGCTTGGCGGCGGGCTTCTTTTCTTCAGCCATTACTTCACTTCCTCAACGGTGACGAGGTG
>CAMDKN010000120.1 GCA_945901035.1 Gulosibacter massiliensis
CACGACAAATGGCAGAGCGGTCAACTCTTGTCGAGAGCCAACTCCGATGTGAGCCTGATGCGCCGCTGGATGTCGTTCGGATTCGTCCTGCTGGTGTCGAACGCCATCACCATCATCTTTGGTGTGGTGATCTTGTTCACCTGGAGTCCGTTGCTCGCGCTCGTGTTCCTCGTGTGTTCGATTCCGATGTTCGTATTCGGCTCGCGCTTCCGATCGCGGTACACCGGCCTGTCCCGTGCCGCCCAAGACCAGTGGGGCGATGTCGCCACCTCGGTCGAAGAGTCCGTTCACGGTATCCGTATCCTGCGGTCATTCGGGCGCGGCTCGGACGCGTTGTCGAGTTTCGCCGACCAAGCGGCGACCGGCCGACAATTAGAAGTCGTCAAAGGAAACGCCAAAGCGACGCTCGGATTTTGGCTGGTGTGGGTTCCCGATTTCGCTCTCGCGATCTGCCTGCTGACCGGCGTCTGGCTCGCCAGCGAGGGCGATCTCACGACGGGACAGTTTTTTGCGTTCTTCGCAACAGCCGCGGTGCTTGCGAGCCCGATTGAATCCATTGGTTATCTGCTGGCTCTGGCGCTCGAGGCGCACAGCGGGCTCAATCGAATCTTTGAGGTGCTGGACCGTCGAAACGACATCGTGAACCCTGAAAACCCGGTGACCCCCGCTGACACGGGTGGTTCGCTCGTCTTCGAGGACGTTCACTTCCGCCACGAAGGAATCCCGACCGGAACACCCGACCTCTTGAACGGCGTGAACCTCGAGATTCGCCCGGGAGAGACGATGGCGTTGGTCGGGTCGACCGGGTGCGGGAAAACCACGTTGACGGCGTTGCCCGCCCGCCTTTACGACGTCACCGCGGGTCGAATCCTTCTGGACGGTGTCGACATCCGCTCGCTCGATCTGACGACGCTGCGAACTCGAATCGCGATGGCGTTCGAAGACGCGACGCTGTTCTCGGACACCGTTCGCAACAATGTGCTGTTGGGACGTCACGACCTGCGGGACGCACCCGACGAGCAGTCGACCGCAGTCCTCGAGCAGGCACTCGACATCGCCGAGGCGAATTTCGTCTTCACTCTTCCCGACGGCGTCGAGACCATCATCGGCGAACAGGGGCAGAGCCTGTCGGGGGGACAGCGCCAGAGACTGGCGCTCGCGCGCGCGATCGCCGCGGCCCCGGAGGTGTTGGTGCTGGATGACCCGCTTTCCGCCCTCGATGTCGAGACCGAGGCTCGCGTCGAAGCGGCGCTCCGCCGCGTGTTGAAGACCACCACCGCCTTGGTCGTGGCACACCGCCCGTCGACGGTGTTGTTGGCCGACCGCGTCGCGCTGCTCGACAACGGGCGCATCGCCGCGGTGGGAACCCACGCGGAACTGCTCGCCACGTCCGCTGCCTACCGTCACGTGATTTCCTCGTTCGATGACGAGCCTCGGGTGATTTCGGAGGACAGCGAATGAGCACCTTTGGCGTGGTCGGCGAGGATCGCCAAGACCTCAATAGAAAAGAGAACCGCCGGATTCGGCAGCGCTCGGTCACACTCTTGTGGGATGTGGTCCGCCCGTATCGCACGAGATTCTTGGCCACCGTCGTTCTCGTCGTGGTCAGTACCGCTCTTCAAGTCGTGGGACCGACTCTCATCGCCCGCGGTTTCGACACCGGATTACCCGCAGCGGTGGAGGACAACAATTTCCTCCCGATCCTGCTCATTGTCGCGGGATTTGTGTTGTCGGGACTGGGCGCTGCGGCGTTTCTCGCCCTGTACACCCGGTGGTCCATCACGATCAGCCAGGACGTGTTGGGGGAACTGCGCCGTCGAATCTTTGCCCACACCCAGCGATTGAGCCTCGAGTTTCACGAGCGGTACACCTCGGGTCGGATCATCGCTCGGCAAACGAGCGATATCGACACTCTGGGCGAACTTCTCAGTGGCGGTCTCAGCAGTCTCGTGTCGGGTGTTCTGTATCTGCTGTTCACCGCCATCGCACTGGTCGCGATTGACCCCGTCAGCGGCATCCCCCTCGCGCTAGCGATGATCCCCGTTGCGGGCGTCACCTGGTGGTTTTCCAGTGCGTCACGCCGCGAATTCCGAGCATCGCGTCTCTATTCGACACGACTCATCATTCAATTCGTCGAGAGCATGACCGGAATTCGGGCGGTCAAGTCGTTCCGACGAGAGCCCGTGGACCGCGACGCCTACGCGGACAAGGTCGAGGACTATCGCTACGCCACCAAACGCACCATCGAGGTTTACGGGATTTACGATCCCGCTTTGAAGGTGATCGGCAGCCTCACCGTGGCGACGGTCCTGTTACTCGGCGCGTTTCGGGTGGTCGATGGCGGCATGGCCGTCGGTGCGCTGTTGGCGGCGGTGCTGTACACCCGTCGGTTCTTTGGACCCATCGAAAACCTCGCGATGTTCTACAACTCGTTCCAGTCCGCCTCGGCAGCGCTCGAAAAGATTTCGGGTTTCTTGGAAGAACAGCCGTCGGTCGTCGAACAGCGCGACCCCGAGCCCTTCGTCTCAACGCGCGGGGACCTATCGCTGGACTCGGTCGCCTTCGCCTACAACCCCGAGTCACTTGTCCTGCCGACGTTCAGCCTCGCCATCCCGGGTGGCGAGACGGTCGCTCTAGTGGGAGCGACGGGCGCGGGGAAGTCGACACTCGCCAAAATCATCGCGCGGTTCTATGACCCGACCGACGGGGTCGTCACGCTCGACGGTCGCGACCTCCGAACCATCAGCGACATCGACCTACGCAACGCCATCACTCTCGTGACGCAAGAGGCGTATCTGTTTTCGGGGAGCGTGGCCGACAACATTCGAATGGGAAAACCCGACGCGACAGATGATGACGTGATCGCGGCCGCCCGCGCAGTCGGCGCGCACGAATTCATCACGGCACTTCCCGACGGTTATGACACCGATGTCAACAAGCGCGGCAATCGACTTTCGGCCGGCCAGCGTCAACTCGTGTCGTTCTGTCGAGCGTTCATTGCGAACCCGCGAGTACTGATTCTGGACGAGGCGACCGCTTCTCTCGACATTCCCAGCGAGCGTCTCATTCAGCGGGGACTCAACACCCTTCTCGCCGGTCGAACCGCGATCATCATCGCCCATCGTCTGTCGACCGTGGCGATTGCCGACCGAGTTTTGGTGATGGACGGTGGGCGAATTATCGAGGACGGACCGACGGCGGAATTGCTCAAGGGAACCGGTCGGTTCGCCACCTTGCATCGAGCGTGGCGCGACTCGTTGGCGTGAGAAAAGTCCTGTCGAATGGGCCGATTTCGCCATAGACTGGCGCGAGATAGCCCCTTCAACTTCAACGAACGGTGAACAATCATGACCTCAGTTTTTCGTGCTGATGACCTCAATTCCGACGACTACACCGAGTCGCTTCTCGCGCCGCCGATGGCGACACCGCTCAGCGGCGACATTGTCGTTCGGGACAAGTCGTACCTCGCCGACAGCGAGCACGGCGTGTGGTCTGGCTCGTGGGAATCGGAACCCGGAACATCGCGCTGGGAGTTCACCGACACCGGTGAGGTGATCACGGTCGTTTCCGGCAGCATGACGGTCGAAGAGGACGGCGGCGAACCCGTCACGTTGACCGCTGGCGACACGGCGTACTTCCCCATCGGGTGGATGGGCGTGTGGACCGTTCACGAGAAGCTCCGCAAGGTGTACGTCGTTTACTCGGCTTAGGTTCTCGTCGTGACCCTCGTTCTGACGGTCGACATTGGCGGGACGAAGTGTGCCGTCGCCATGACCGACGCAGACGGAGTCCGTTCCGTCGAAACGTGGCAGACCGACGGGTCGGTCGAAAACCTCACTCGCGCCCTCGATTTTTACAACCGTCACCTCGCTGAGGGCGGAAAGCCGGCCAAAGCGGTCGGCGTCTGTTTCGGGGGACCCGTCGATCACGCCTCGTCGGTCGTGACTCGTTCCGTGCACGTCCCGGGCTGGCAGGGGTTCGACTTCCAGGATTGGGCCCGACAAACGGTCGGGTTGCCCGTCGCGGTCGACAACGACGGAAACGTGGGAGCACTGGCGGAACTCGTTCACGGCAATCACGACACCCAGGACCTGATGTATGTCACGGTGTCGACCGGAATCGGCGCGGGGGTGGTGAGTGGTGGACGAGTCCTCCGCGGTGCAACCAACGACGCCGGCGAACTCGGTCACATTCGAATCGCCGACGACCCGCGCCAGTGCGCGTGCGGTCGAACGGGCTGCCTCGAGCGCCTGTGCAGCGGCTTTTGGATTGAACAGGATCACGGCAAGCCGGCCGCGGAGCTCTTTGCTCGGGATGAGTTTCTCGCTGAATATTCG
>CAMDKN010000121.1 GCA_945901035.1 Gulosibacter massiliensis
GGAGTTCCGGGCGTCGAATTCACGCAACCCACCCAGGCCAATGGCGTCTTCGCGACGCTGCCCCCGGGTGTCGCCGACGAACTCCGCAAAGAATTCCGATTCTACGACTGGAATCCCGCCACTGGCGAAGTTCGCTGGATGTGCGCGTGGGACACCACCGAAGCCGACGTCGACAACTTCGCGGCCGCAGTTCGACGCCTCGTTTAGGAACGCGTCGACTGGTTCTGAGCGCGGAGATCTTCACGTAACATTCCAGCACTGTTAGATTGTGAGCCAAACAGCGGAGGTGAAGCTCATGGGAAAATCCACGACGAGTAATCGTTCGCAGAGCGGTTCAGTTCGATTCGTTCTGCGCGCCGGGTCAATTGTTTTCGGATTAAGTGCCATCGCCCTTATTGCGGCGCCGGGCGTATTCAATGCATTTCTCGGGCTAGCGACCGGGCCCGACCTCGAATGGGCCCTGCGCATGATCGGAGTCACCCTGGTTGCACTCGCGGGAAACATGTTCTCGGTGTCCACCCGCGGCAGCGACGAATCAGTCCTATTTTCGGGCCGCGTGATGTTGCTTTCCGCTTTCGCTCTGGGAGTGCTGACGCTCGTGTTGCCCGTCCCACTGACCTGGTTCGCGATTGCCTACGCTGTTGTCGGCTTTGCGTTCTCTGGCGCGTATGCCGTGGCGCTGTTCGGCACCAAGGGTCCTTAGACAGCCACTTTGGCCCGAACCGACCGGTTCACCGCCGACACAATCGCCTTGAGTGACGCGGTCGAGATGTCGCCGTCGATGCCCACTCCCCACAGGGTCTGGCCGTCGACCTCGAGTTCGACGTAGGCGGCGGCGAGGGCGTCACCGGATGCGCTGAGCGCGTGCTCGACATAATCGAACAGGCGAATCGCGTGACCCTGTTCGGACATGACGGACAGGAACGCCGCGACGGGACCGTTTCCGACCGCCTGCATCGATTCCTCAGCGTCGCCGATGCGTAAGACAGCGTCCAGGGTGACCTCGCCCGACATGTCCGACGCGGTGCGCGTTCCGAGCAGTTCGTATCGCCCCCACTTGTCGTCGCTGATTGCCGACGGCAGGTATTCGTCCTGGAAGATGTCCCAAATGTCAGCGCTCGAGACTTCGCCGCCCTCGTGGTCGGTCTTCTCTTGCACCACGCCACTGAATTCGATCTGCAGTTTGCGAGGCAGGTCGAGGTTGTGGTCGGCCTTCAACAAATACGCCACACCGCCCTTGCCCGACTGCGAGTTGACGCGGATGACCGCCTCGTATGAACGGCCGACGTCTTTCGGGTCGATGGGAAGGTACGGAACCGCCCACTCGATGTCGCTGACGTTCTTGCCCTCGGCCGCGGCGGTCGCCGCCATCGCCTCGAAACCCTTTTTGACCGCGTCCTGGTGCGAACCCGAAAACGCGGTGTACACGAGGTCGCCGGCCCAGGGGCTACGCTCGTGCACTTTCAACTGGTTGCAATATTCGGCGGTGCGGCGGATGTCGTCGAGGTTCGAGAAATCGATCTGCGGGTCAATCCCCTGCGTGAACAGGTTGAGCCCCAGAGCGACGAGGTCGACGTTTCCGGTGCGTTCGCCGTTTCCGAACAGACACCCTTCGATTCGGTCGGCACCGGCCATGTACCCGAGTTCCGCCGCGGCGATTGCTGTTCCGCGGTCGTTGTGCGGATGCAACGACAGAATGACGTTGTCGCGGTGGTTGAGGTGCCGGCTCATCCATTCGATGCTGTCGGCATAGACGTTTGGCGTTGCCATCTCGACCGTCGCGGGCAGGTTGATGATCACCTTGCGGTCGGGGGTCGGCTCGAGCACCTCGAGCACCTGGTTGCACACGTCCACCGCGAATTCGAGCTCGGTTCCGGTGTACGACTCGGGGGAATACTCGTAGAACACATTTGTGTCGGGCACTTCGCTCTCGAGCGAGCGGCACAGGCGCGCCCCTTCGAGTGCGATGTCGATGATGCCCTGTTTGTCCGTCGTGAACACGACGTCGCGCTGCAGGATGCTGGTCGAGTTGTACAGGTGAACGATGGCGTTCTTCGCCCCGCGGATTGACTCGTACGTCCGACGGATGAGGTGTTCGCGCGATTGGGTCAGCACCTGAATCGTGACGTCGTCGGGAATGAGTCCCTCGTCGATGATGGTGCGGACGAAGTCAAAGTCGGTCTGCGACGCGGACGGAAAGCCGACCTCGATTTCCTTGTACCCCATCGCCACGAGTTGGTCGAACATGACGCGTTTGCGTTCAGGGCTCATCGGGTCAATCAGCGCTTGGTTGCCATCGCGCAGGTCGACCGCGCCCCAGCGCGGCGCGGTGGTGATGCGTTTCGTCGGCCAGGTTCGATCCGGCAGGTCCACGGAGATGATCTCGTGGTACGGACGGTATCGATGCGCGGGCATCGACGTCGGTTGTTGGTTGTTCTTCACGGGTTCTCCTCGGTTTTACGGGTGTCGGCCAATGCGAGACTCCGCGACGAGTGGTGACCTGAAGACTAGGACCCGTCGCGGCCGCTAAGAAGGAGACCGTTCAACACAAATTCAGGCTAACACGCGAGGCGCTGGGTCGGAAACGTCAAAAACCCATTTTCCCGAGCGCTTTGGGGTCGCGCTGCCAGTCTTTCGCAATCGTGACGTGCAAGTCGAGATAGATTGTGGTCCCCAGCAGCGCTTCGATTTGCGGTCGCGAACGCTCACCAATGAGTCGCAGCATCGACCCGCGATGACCGATGATGATGCCCTTTTGGCTGTCGCGTTCGACAATCAGGGTCACAAACACCGTGGTTCGGCCGTTTTCGCGGACGATGTCCATCAGGGTCACCGCCAGCGAGTGCGGCAGCTCGTCGGTCAGTTCTTCGAGTACCGCTTCGCGAACAATCTCGGGGATTCGTGACTCGACCGATTCGTCCGACACCGACCCGTCCGGATACAGATGAGGCGATTCCGGCATGAGCGGGATGATCGCGTTCACGAATTCATCAATTCCGTCGGACGCAACGGCACTAAGCGAGATGACGAGCGTCCAATCCCGCAACTGTCCCACCTCGGCGAGCTTGTTGAGAACGGCAGTCGACGACACCCGGTCGGTCTTCGTCACAATCGCGACGACTCGGGCACGCGGGTATCGCGCGAGTTGTTCGAGGATGTAGAGGTCGCCCTTGCCGATGGTCTCGTCCGCGGGCAGGCACATTCCGATGATGTCGACGTCTCCGAGGGTGGTTTCGACGAGGGCGTTCAACCGTTCCCCGAGCAGCGTCCGCGGTCGGTGCAGCCCCGGCGTATCGACGATAATGAGCTGGCCGTCGTCGCGCGTGACAATCCCGCGAATCGTTTTGCGGGTGGTCTGCGGTTTGGACGACGTGATGGCGACTTTCTCGCCAATCAGGGCATTCATGAGCGTCGATTTTCCGACGTTCGGCCGACCGACAAACGACATGAATCCGCTGCGCGAAGTCACGAGGGGTCGACGATTCTGACGAGAACCGTGACGAGTCGCTTGCGGCGCCGTTCAACGCGATCCGCAACGAGTTCGAGCCCCGACACCGTGACGGAATCCCCGGACTCGGGGAATCGTCCGAAGTTTTTCACAAACAGCCCGCCCAGCGTGTCCACGTCTTCTTCCTCGATGGGCATATCCAGGTGTTCGGCCAGGTCATCGATGTTGGTCGCGGCGTTCACCCGCAACGACCCGTCGCCCAGGTCGACAATGTCGACGTCGTCCTCGTCGTATTCGTCGGAAATCTCGCCGAGAACTTCTTCGATGAGGTCCTCCATCGTCACGAGCCCGGCAATTCCGCCGTATTCGTCGACGATGAGCGCCATGTGGTTGGACTCGGACTGCAGCACCCGCAGGGCCTCGTCCGCCATCTTGACCTCGGGCAGGAATAGGGCGGGCCGCACGAGTTCGGTGATGAGGGCCTTCTTCGCGCGGGCGGGGTGCGCCCGGACAAACCGCGCCGTGTCTTTGATGTGAGCGATTCCGAGGACATCATCGTTGTCGACACCGACCACGGGCATCCGCGAGAAACCGGCGGACAAAAACTGCCCTAGCGCGTCGTCGACCGTGACGGTGGAGTCGAGCGCCACCATCTCGGTTCGAGCGACCATGACTTCGCGCAGGATGGTGTCGCCGAAGTCGAAAATCGAGCGAATGAGGTCGCGGTCTTCCTCTTCGATCGCGTCCGACTCGGTCGCTTCGTCCACCATGCTGAGCAGCTGTCGTTCCGTCTGAATCGTGGTGCGCGCACGTCCCGGCGT
>CAMDKN010000122.1 GCA_945901035.1 Gulosibacter massiliensis
GTCGCGAATCCAATACCGCGAAGCGAAACCACCTGCCCCTGGCTGCTGGTTTCTGGAATGATCTGCGAAACCTGAATTGGTGGCTTTGCGCTTTGTACCGTGACGGAATTTGAGGCGATGAATCCCATTGCGCCAACGACGATAGTCGAGACAATGGCGATTGCCAGGGTTGACCGTCGCACTCGTTGCACAAAATCTCCTTGGGGGTTACCGCCACCTTAACTCTGAACTCAAAAATACCAAGGAAACTTAGTCGATCCCCATGGCGGCAGGTTGCCCCTCAGCCAGAAAACCGACCTACGTCGGGTTTGCCGATTGCCGAACCCAACCCGATGCATCGCGGGTGACACGTCCTTCCGCTTCGAGTGAACCGAGGGTCGAGGTGACCTCGGGGATTGACATGCCGGCTCGCGCGGCAACCACCACGATGGACCGCGGTGCTCCTGTGCCCAGCGAATCAAGAACGCGGGTGACGATATCTGAGTCGCGTGCGCCGAACCCGGTTTCGGAGGATTCGTTTGTCATCAATTCCACGACGTCTCCGACTGAGGTGACGAGAGTCGTCGCGGGATTAGTCCGAAGCAATCGGTGACAACCGGCACTGGCCCCGCTCGTAACAGGACCGGGGACAACACCGATCGGGCGGTCGAGGTCGCGCGCATGAGTCGCCGTATTGAGCGAACCGCTGCGATATCCGGCTTCGATGACGACAGTGACCCCGGCCATCGCGGCGATCAGTCGATTCCGTTGCAGGAATCGCCAACGGGTTGGTGCGCCACCCGGAGACACCTCGGACACGACCGCCCCGCTCGCGATGATGCGCCGCAATAGTTCGTCGTGACCCGCGGGATACAACTGGTCTATTCCGCCCGCGAGAACCGCAACGGTCGTGCCCCCGCACGCGAGAACTGCGCGATGGGCCATCCCGTCGATTCCATACGCACCTCCTGACACAACGGTGTACCCGCGGGAGGTCAACCCCGCAGCGAAGTCCATCGCCACGTGTTCGCCGTATCCCGTAGACGCCCTCGCGCCGACGATGGCTACTGCTCGTTCGCGTCGAGGCAACGCGGCAACGTCACCGCGACACCACAACACACGGGGACCGTGATCCCCCAGATCGTCGAGTCCGTCCGGCCAGTGTTCGTCGACGTTCCGAACAACCCGAGCGCCCAGCGACGTCGCCGTGGACAGCGAACGAAACAGAGCAGCAGCATCCATTCGCGGCTCCCACCGAGCCAATGCCTCGGCCGCGTCGCCCGCGGTGACCTCGTCGTTTGCCATTGTTGACGCCGCTGGCCTGGCGAGTATTCGCGAGAGTGATTCTGCCGCACCCCACGTTCGAATCAACGCCCCGGCGATGCGGTCGCCCGGCTCGGTGAGAAACGCCCAGGCGGCTTCAGCAAAGGCCGCGCGACGGTCGGCGGTGTCGGTCTCGGGCCGAAGTGTTGACATGGCGCGATCGACGTCCGTGTCGGACAGATTCCAGGTGCTGCTCAAGCGGGGACTCCTTGTCGTAGGTAGAGCGCGCGACCGAGATGGTCGGCGGTGGGAACTGTTGCTCCGTCACAATCGGCGAGGGTCCATGCGATCCGAAGCACGCGGTCATATCCCCGCATTGACAGCGCGCCGCGGTCAAGAGCCGCGTCCAACGAGCGAACTGTTGTCGGGGGTAGACGGAAACGTCCTACTCGTAGTTGGGCGAATTCGGGCCGAGCAAGCCCCCAGCGCTCGGCGGCAACCGCCCGCGCCGCCGCCACCCGCACGCGGGCCTCGGCGGTGGTGGTTCGGGTGACCGAGGTGTCGAACAATTGCGCCCGCGCCACCCTCGACACCGCGACGTGAATGTCAATCCGATCCAGGATCGGACCGGACAGTCGCGAAAGATACCGGCGACGACGGTCGGGGGTGCAGACACAGGTCGAATCGGCGACCCCGGATTTGCCACACGGGCACGGGTTTGCCGCCAACACCAGTTGCACCCTCGCCGGGAACCGAGCGCTGAGGTGGGCGCGATGGATCTCGATATCGCCCGATTCCAGTGGCTGTCGAAGTGCGTCGAGCACCGTCACGGCGAACTCGGGCGCTTCGTCCAGGAACAACACGCCACGGCTAGCGCGTGAAACCGCGCCCGGACGAATCATCCCCGAACCGCCACCCACGATGGCAACCGCGGTCGCCGTGTGATGGGGTGCGACGAACGGAGGGCGGGTCATCAAACGCGAGGTGTTTGCAACCCGCGCGAGAGACGCGATGCTCGTGACTTCCAGCGATTCGTCGGGGGTGAGGTCGGGCAAGACATCAACCAGTCGTTCCGCCACCATCGTTTTGCCGGCGCCGGGCGGCCCAAGCAAAAACATGTGGTGTCCCCCGGCGGCAGCGGTGATAAGCGCCTCGACCACATCGGGTTGGCCGACAATGTCGGACAGGTCCCGCGTCGCTGGCGCCGTCTGCGGTTCCGGCGCAGGCGACAAAACGTCGACGTCGGGAACAGCGATGTCAGCCCCGTGTGCGCGGAGTGCGTGAGCGAGACTGGCGACGGCAACCACTTCGATTCCGGGCACAAGTTCGGCCTCGGCTCGGTTCCCCGCCGGCACCATGATTCGCGCGATCCCCGCATCGCGCGCGGCCACCACCGCGGGAAGAACGCCCGCGATGGGTCGTAGTCGACCGTCGAGGGCGAGTTCCCCGAGGTGCACGCAACGCGCAACCGACTCAGCGGGCGCTTCTCCCGCGCCCGCGAGGATGGCGAGGGCGATGGCCAGGTCGAACCCGCTTCCCTGTTTGGGCAGGCTCGCGGGCGACAAATTGATAGTGACGCGGGTTGGCGGCATCGATTGCCCGGAATTCGCAATGGCGCTGCGGACACGGTCTTTCGATTCCCCCAGCGACGCATCGGGTAGTCCAATCAACACCAACGCAGGGAGCCCCGATGCGATGTCGGCTTCGATGTCGACCAAATGTCCCGACAAACCCGCCAGGGCGACGGAACGGGTGCGTCCGAGGCTCATTCGAACACCCCGATTCGATGGTCGAGACTGTCGACGGCGGTCCCGTTTCCCACGATCCCGATTGCGTCGATGCGAACGCTGCGGGAGTGGACGCGGTGCACCCGACACCATTCGCCGGCGAGGTTTCTCAACCGCGCAAGCTTGGTTGGTGTTATTGCTTCGAGCGGGTGTCCGTATCGCACCGAGCGCCGCGTTTTGACTTCGACGAAGGACACCGTGCGGTCGATCCGCGCGACAATGTCGATTTCCCCCAGCGGACACCGCCAGCCGCGGTCGAGCACGTCGTACCCGTTCGCGATGAGGAAGTCGCCGGCGACGTTTTCGCCCCAGCGTCCCAGTTCATCTTTGAGTGCCATCGCACCTCCCCCATCAGGGTCGCCGATGGGCAGAGGAGGTGGGACGTCTCACCGAACATCGGTGGACAACTCACCGCATCGTGGCGGTGTGAGGAACGAGTTAGTTCTCGCCGAACGCGAGGTCGCGCGGCAACTTGAGTTCCTTCTTGCCCGTCTCTTCGACGTTGATGTCTTTGAACGTCAGAATCGTGACCGACTTCACGAACCGGTCCGCGCGATAGACGTCCCACACCCACACGTCCGTGAGCGTCAGTTCGAAGTAGAAATCGTTCGCGGTTTCTTTGACGACCTGTTGCACGTCGTTCGCGAGATAGAAACGTCGTTCCGTCTCGACGACGTACGAGAATTGGCTGACGACATCGCGATATTCGCGGAACAGTTGCAGTTCCGCGTCGCGGTCATAGGCATCGAGGTCGTCATCATTCATGTGTTCGTAGTCTAATCTTTCGCGTCGCTGGGCGATACCGACGACAACCACGTTCGGCGGTGAAAGTCCGTCGCGCCGTGTTGACGAATCGCCTCGAAGTGTCCCGCACTGCCGTAACCCTTGTTGGACGCCCAGCCATAGAGGTCCACCTCCCCTGCTGCCTCGACCATGAGCCGGTCGCGATAGACCTTCGCCCAGACAGACGCGGCGGCCACCACTGCACAGTCGCGGTCGGCCTTGGGTCGAACGCGAATCTCCATTGACGGCACCAACGACGAAGCCAGCCAATTGTGCGAACCATCCAGAATCACCGAGGAGCCGGTCAGGTCATGCCCCGCGATGGCGAGGGTGGCGAACGCTCGCTCTGCCGCGCGACCGAGGGCTGCGATAATTCCAAACTCGTCGATCTCGGCGGCACGGGCTTCGCCCGTAGCGATGCCCTCGACCCA
>CAMDKN010000123.1 GCA_945901035.1 Gulosibacter massiliensis
AAACTTTCGTCGCCGACAGACAACCACTCGTCCATGATGAGAATCTGAGGGTTCATCGTCGTGGCGATAGAAAACATAAGGCGCATCTGCATTCCCGAGGAATAGGTCCGGACGGGCATCGAGATGTAATTGCCGAGTTCCGAAAATTCGATAATGTCCGACAGTTTCTCGACGACGGTATCCTTCGGAATTCCCAACAGAGCTGCGCACGTGGTGATGTTCTCCAGTCCTGTGGCTTCTGAGTTGATTCCGATATTGATGTCGATGAGCGAACCGATTTCACCGTCGACGCTGATGATTCCGGACGACGGCCGGTATACGCCGTTGAGCACTCGTAACAGGGAAGACTTTCCCGCGCCGTTGTGCCCCACGAGACCGACCCGCTCACCCGGTTCAATCGTCAGGGTGATGTCTTCTAAGGCGCGAACAGTAACGCCGCCCTTGTTCCCCGCACGAAGTTGGCCTCCCGTTGCGACGTTGACCAAGGAAGACTTCAACGACCGGGCATCGGCGTTGTACACGGGGAAGTCCAGACAGACATTGTCGAGTGTGATGTGTGACATGAGTTAGACCCAAAAGGCAATCTTGTGTTGGTATCGCTGGTAGAGAACGACGGCAGCAGCGCTGCCAATCGTCGCCATCATTGCGGAAACGACCCACGACGTTTCGCTGGCCATTTCGCCGAGCAGAGGCGAACGAACAATGCTGAGGAGATGGAATAGAGGATTCAGCGAAACCAACAGGTTTGATTCGCCGCCAGGCACCTGGTCACTGAACCACATGACCGGTGTCGCGTAGAAGGCCACAGTGATGATGGAACCGAAGATGGGCGGAAAGTCACGAAAGCGAAGCGAGATCAGAGCGAACAGATGCCCAAGCCACCAGAGGTTGACGAGAACGAGGAGGAAACCAGGAATCGCCATGAGCATCCCGATGCTCCACGGGGTTCCGAGTACGAGAAAGGCAATGGGCAGAATTACAAGGTTGTGGGCAAAGCCGAGGACGTTTCGAATCAACGTTCGCCCGATGTACATCGACGGGGCGAAATGCATTTGTCGGATCATGCCTTCGGCCTGAATGAAGCTCGTGTTGCTCTCATTGAGGAACGAGGTGATGAACGTAAAGACCAGCAGGCTGGTCGCAAGGTAAGGGACGTAAATCGCAATGTCCGATTTGAAGATGGTGGAAAAGACCACCCCGATAGTCGCGATTTGGACTGCGCTAGAAATCGTCAACCAGAAAGGTCCAAGAGTCGAGCGCCGATACGACAACTGAAGGTCTTGGACCGCCAACATCCGGGCTATTCGCCACGTTCTTCGCATCGAGAACCCTCCGAACTATGCTCGGCCACCCCCAAGCGCGATAGCAGAACATTACCACGAGCTTTTTGCCAGACCTGAACAAACCGCTCTAATAGGCTAGAGCTATGGCTGGAAATCTTCCGATCACACGACGCGACATCGCGCGCAAGCGCAGCCGTCAACGCGTTCAAAAAATCGCCACCCGTGTTGCGCTGTATTTCGTGTCCGCGGCCCTCGTCGTGGGTGTCGGACTAGCCAGCTATGGCGCGTACATCGCGGCAGAGTTCGACGCGAGCCTAAACGTCATCGACGACCCATTTGTCGAGCCAACCCTGCGACCCGAACCGACGGATTTTGGCGCTCTCAACCTTTTGCTCATGGGAACCGACACGCGGGGATCGCTGGGCACCAACCTCAACGCAACAGGGTCTCGTTCGGACACCATATTGTTCATACACATCGCTGGTGACCGCAAATCCGTTCAGGTGATTTCGATTCCCCGTGATTCGTGGGTTCCGATCGACGGTTACGGGACGGGCAAGATCAATTGGGCGCTCTCGTACGGCGGGGTTAAGCTCGCGGTCGACACGATTGAGGAACTCCTGGATGCGCGGGTCGACCACGTCGCGCTCATCGACTTCGCCGGCGTAAAGACGGCGACCACCGTCATCGGTGGCGTACCCGTCGACAACCCTGTTTCGTTCGATGTGTTCGACGGGCGCCTTGAGCATTTTCCGAAAGGGCCGCTCGTTCTGGAGGGCGCCCGCGCACTGATGTTTGTTCGCGAACGTCATGCATTTGCGGAGGGCGACGTGTCGCGAATCGAGAACCAGCAACGCTTCATCAGGGGGTTCATCGAGAAGGTGCTGAGCATCGACGTTCTCGCGAACCCCGAGAAATTGACAACGTTATCCCGATCTATCGGCAAGTCGATGTTGGTCGACAAGGGGCTCAATTCGGGGTTCATCGTGACACTCGGAGCTGAACTCGCGGGGATTTCCGGTGACTCGGTAAAGTTCTTCACATTGCCTTTCACTGGTGCGGGGATGCTGGGAACTCAATTTGTCGTGCACGTCGACATGCCGAATCTGAGACAAATTCGGAAAAACTTGAGGAACGATACACTAGCAACCTATACACAACCGCCGTTGCCGCCGACGTCGGATTGGCCATAGGGAGGCGGAAGGTTGACAGTGAGTACTAGAGCTAGGGCACATTCATTACTGGTCGTGCTTCCTGTTTATGGCAACGCCGAATTGGCAATAGGGTGTCTGCGTTCATTTGCGCCCGAGGCGCGGGGCGCTTCCGATCGAGTCATCGTCGTGAATGATCGAGGGCCGGAATCCTTGAAGGTCGATAAGGCGTTACGACGCGAATTGGCGACGTACCCCGAGACGTTCCGACTTGCCACGAATTCGGGAAACCTCGGACTTGTCGAAACACTCAACGCGGCACTCAGCTCGGTAGACGTCGAGAACTATGACGTCTTGATCGTGAATTCTGACATTCTGCTGATACCTGGTGCCATTTCCGAAATGAGACGAATTCTTCGCGGCAATGACACCACGGGAATCGTGTGTCCCCGCAGTGATAACGCGTCAATCGCTTCAGTTCCGCATCTCGCAGGGTCATCGCGAACCGCCGCGTCACGCGAATACGCGCGATGGGTCACAACCCAGCCCGAATCAATCACCGTACCGACTGCCGTGGGATTCTGCATGGTCGTACGCGGCGAACTTTTTCGTCAATTCGGTTTTTTCGACACCGTTTTTTCTCCCGGTTACGGAGAAGAGAACGACTTTTCGATGAGAATCAGGCGAGGCGGTTGGCGTGTCGCTTTGGCCAATCGCGCCTTTGCCTTTCACGTCGGTGGGGCGAGCTTCGGACGGGACAGTGCCGCCGAACTACAACTTCGAAATGAAATTGTTTTCCGACGGCGTTATCCTCGCTATACGTTCGATCGGGAGATGTTCCTCGTCAACGGAACTGGCTCAGCGCGCGGAAGCCGTCTCGCTATCAAATCGCTCGCGCTCGTGGTCGCCATTGTGAAGACGATTGTGTTCGCCGTTCTAGGACTGGCGCCGCGAAACTCAGCGCGGCTTGTTCTCGCAATTCGAAATGCTTTTCACTGGTCCAGATAATGACCGAAGGTGATGCTGTAGTCGTCGTCATTCCGACGACAGTGATGTGTTCGAACGGTTTCGTCAATAAAACCGATGGTCGATTTCGTCTTCATCGTTGACGGACGGGTTCTGCGGCGTGACGAACTCGGTCGCCCAGCGAAACAGCGCCACAACGGCCCCGCCGACGACGAGAAAACCGCCGACCACAATGACAAGGCCGATGATCACACCGAACGCCACGTTCCACGAATCCATGTCCCGAGACTAGGCGGGGCAACGGACGCGTAACCTGCGCGACAATAGAGATATGTCCACCCAACTTCTTGAGACTGCGCTCGCCATCGCCCGCGAGGCGGCCGCGTTGGCGTCCGAGCGTCGTCGCGGAATCGTCGAGGTGGCCGACCTGAAGTCGTCCTCGGTGGACGTCGTCACGGCGGTGGACCGCGAGATCGAAGCCTTGATTCGGCAGCGACTTGCCGAACGCCAGCCGGGCGACGGGTTTTTAGGCGAAGAAGGCGGACACGCCGAACGCACGACGTCGCTCACCTGGGTCGTTGACCCGATCGACGGAACCGTCAACTACCTCTACGGGATCCCGCAGTACGCGATCAGTATCGCCGTGGTCGAGGGAGACCCAACCCCGCAGGGCTGGCAGGAAGTGGCGGGGGTCGTGATCGACGTGTGTGGCGGTCGGGAATTCACCGCAACACG